>JAICKM010000384.1 GCA_025927935.1 Chloroflexia bacterium
CGCGCCCCAGCACCACGCAATACTCCATGGCCCGTTGTTCCGTGGCGATGCGTTCCGCCGCGGGCTCCAGCCCCAGCGCGGCCTGCACCGCCCCCGGCACGGCGCGCAACGCGGCCAGGTCGCCGTCGTCCTGGCCCAGCGCCGCCGACAGCGCGGCCACGGCCAGCAGTTCAGCGGTATAGGTCTTGGTGGCCGCCACCGCTTTTTCTTGCCCGGCATGCACATCCAGCGTGAACTCGGCGGCCTGGGCCAGCGGCGAGTTGACATCGTTGGTCAGCGCCAGCGTCACCGTGCCCTGGCGGCGGCCCTCGGCGATCACCCCGGTGACATCGGGCGATTGGCCCGACTGCGAAATGCCGATCACCAGCGCGTGTTGCAGCCGCGGCGACTCGGCGTACATGGTGAACAGCGACGGCGCGGCCAGGGCCACCGGCAGGCGGTTGCGCGCGCCCCACACATACTGCGCGTACACGCCGGCGTGGTCCGAGGTGCCGCGCGCTGCCAGGAACACATAGTCGATGTCGTGCGCGCGGATCGCGTCGGCAATGCGGTGGACCGAGTCCATCTGCGTGTCCAACCAGCGTTGCAAGACGGCCGGCTGCTCCAAAATCTCGTCGCGCAGTCCCATGGCGTGCTCCTCCTATGTCCGCGCCGCCGTGGCGACGGGCGCTTCCGCGGTGGCCGTATACACAACCTCTCCGGCGATCACCGTAGCCTGCACCTGGAGATCCGCGGTCAGCAACACCAGGTCGGCGGCGTAGCCGGGCGCGACCTGCCCGCGCTCCCCTTGCAGGCCCAGGACCGCCGCCGGCACCGTCGTTACCGCCGCGAGCGCCGCTTCCAGCGGGCAGCCGGTGAAGGCGATCAGGTTGCGCACCGCCTCGTCCAGGCTGAGCACGCTCCCGGCCAGGCGGCCATCGGCCAGCCGGGCGCTGCGGCCATCGACGATGACTTCCCAGTCGCCCAGGCGATACTGTCCCGGCGGCATGCCCAGGGCGCCCATGGCGTCCGTGACCAGGTTGAACCGGGCGGGGCCTTTGGCCTGCCAGGCCAGGGCCACCGTCGCCGGGTGCAGGTGGATACCGTCCACGATCAGGCCGGTGGTCCGCGCGGGGTCGGCCAGCAGCGCGCCCGACAGCCCCGGCGCGCGGTGGTCGAGCGGCGGCATGGCGTTGAAGAGGTGCGTGCCGTAGGTGATGCCCGCGGCAAACCCGGCCTGCGCCTCTTCCGCGGTCGCCATCGAGTGCCCCGCGCTGACCACGACGCCCCGCGCGACCAGAGCCTGGACCACGGCCAGGGCGCCCGGCAGTTCGGGCGCCAGCGTGACCAGGCGCACCCCGCGCTCCGGCGCCCAATCGGCCACCGCCGCGAGATCGGGGAGGCGCAGATGCGCCGGGTTGTGCGCGCCGCGCTTGGCCGGGTTGAGGAACGGCCCCTCCAGGTGCAGGCCGAGTGCCGCCGCCCCGCGATACCCGGCGGGCGGTCCCTGGCCCACCACGGCCTGCGCGGCGGCCACCGTCTCCAGCGGCGAAGTAATAACCGTGGGCAGAAAAGCCGTCACCCCGTAGCGCGGCAGCCCGGCGCCCACGGCCCAGATCGTCGCGGGGTCGGCGGTGAAATCATGGCCGAACGCCCCGTTGATCTGCAAATCGATGAAGCCAGGCGCCAGCAGCAACCCGGTCGCGTCGATTACCGTCGCGCCGAGCGGGCAGGCGATCCGCGCGGCGGGGCCGGCCGCCACAATGCGGTCGCCGTCGATCAGCACGGCCCCCTCGGCGATCAGTTCGCCGGGCGTCAGGATCGTGGCGTGATGAATGTAAAGCATACGCGTACCTCTAGCCCTGAGCCAGCAACTGGTCCAGGCGCTGCGCCAGCGGGTCGAGATGCTTGCGCAATACAGCATCGATATTTTGGCCGGGACTCGCCAGCGTCTCGGACCACAGCGAACTCAACGCGGCCACCAGCCGGTATTCCAGCATACCCCACGAGCGGATCACGGGGAACGAGCGGCCGGTGCGCACCCCTTCGCGTGTTAGCCGCCAGAACGGGTTCCCAGCAAACGGCTCCGCGTCCAGAGCGTCGAGTGTGGCCGGCAACAGGCCGATCTCCCGGCTATAGGCGACGATGGCCGGGGTGCGGGTGAGGAAACGGACCAGTTGCACGGCCGCGTCATAGTCGCGGCTGTGCTTCCAGATCACCAGGTGCGAACCGCCGACAAACGACGGGCCGGGCGGTAACGCCGCGGCGAGTTGCTCGGCCAGATCCGGGCTGCCCTGGTCGGGCGCCCTCTGAAACAGCCACGACCCGCTGATCGTCATTGCAGCATCGGGGTTCTGCAAAAACACGGTGTCCGGTTGCGTGCCGCTGAGCCGGCGCACGCTGGGCGCCAGGTAGCGGCCCAGCGCGTAGTAAGCCCGCAGCCCGGCGCGCCCCGCCGTCTGGTTGATAAGCGTGCGCTTGCCGTCGGGCGTGACAAAGGCGCCGCCCGCGCCCCAGACCCAGCTTGCCACGTTGAGCAGCGTCGTATGCGTCGATCCGGTGGGCACGGTCCAGGGCACGGTGACTCCCGCCGCCTGCAACTGCCCCAGCGTGCGATCCAACTGATCGGCAGTGCCGAAGGCGCTCTGCACGTCGATCCCGTGCGCGGCCAGCAGATCGCGCCGGTAGAACAGCAGGCGCGCACCCACCATCCAGGGGATGGCCCAGGTTTCCGGTCGCCCGGCCATGTGGCAGCCCCGCCATGCGGACAACATAAACGCCTCGGCGCCGCCCAGTTCGGCGATGGCATCCTCACTAAACGGCTGCAAGGCATTCATGGCGATCAGATCGCCCAGCCAGGTGCTGCCGATCTCGGACACGTCCGATCCACTGCCCTGTAGCGCGCTCTGAAACAAAGTATTCCAGCCGGAATCCCAGGAGAGCAGCCGGGTCCGCACCCGGATGCCGTGTTCGGCTTCAAATTGATCGAGTAACGGCTGCATCGGCGCGGCGGTCTCGTTCATCAGCGAGAGTTCAAGTTCATCAGGCATGTTGGCCCCAATCTCCGGTTCCCCGCGCAACTTCCAGCCGCGTCCTGGGTGTAGCTGCGCGAGTGTTCGCGCAGCGGTGCATAGCACATCGCGCCGTACTCGTTGCTCTTTAGCAAGTCTCGCCCTCAATAAGTGGTTGGAAGCGGCCCTAGACGCACCACACTGTCGCGCCGGCTACAGGGAGTGACGTATGCTATTCTCTACAACGTTCCCCAGGCCCAGACAGTAACCCTCGATCAGGCCATGTCAACCATCACGCCGTGGCCGAGGGGGTAGAGGCCGGGGATGGACACGGGCAGGCGGCCGCCAACAGGCCGCGCGCCCCATAGAACGTCGCTGAGCGCCTCCATCGAGGATTCAAGCAGGCTATAGGTACACAAGTAGGTCGGCGCACTCGGATAGGCCGCCAGATCGTAGGGCAGGCGCAGCGCGACCGTCACCACCGGCGTCCCACTATCCAGCACCGCCTGGACCAGCGCCGCCTGCCCGGCGTGCGCGGTCGCGTTGATCGTGCCGATCACCACCAGGTCGTACTGCCGTAGCTGGTCGCGTAGCGCGGCCACGTCCGCATCGGTCGGGTTAAGCGGCACGATAAACTCGTTCACCGCGCCATGCCGGCGGCGCAGCGCCGCGGCCAGGCTAGGCGTAACATAGGATGAAGTATCGGCTGGCGTGAGATCGGCGGGTTGCGGCACGACCGCCGCCAGCCGCGCATCCGGCTCTAGCCGTAAGGGCAGCCGCCGGGCGTCGTCGCGCACCAGCGTCACCGCGCGGACCGCCACCTCCAGCGCCAGGGCGCGGTGCGCGGCGCAATCGACCACATCCAGCGACGGCTGCGGCTGCGCACTCACCCACTGTTTGAGGTCGAGCACGCGCCCGGCAGAGGCCAGAGTCGCTTCGCGCGGCAGCAGGCCCCGCGCGATGGCCTGGCGCAGCCCGGCGGATACCGTTTCCTGGTCTTCGACCACCGAGTTGAGGATCAGCAGGTCCACACCCGCCGCCACGGCGGCAATCGCGTCGATCACCAGGCCCGCGCCCTGCTGGATGGCCCGCATATCGAGCGCATCGCTGATGATTACGCCGTTGAAGCCGAGTTGCTCACGCAGTATCCCGCGCAGGATCGCCGGTGAGAGCGTGGCCGGGAGGTCCGGGGCGCCGTCGATGGCCGGCAGCGCGATATGGGCGGTCATCACCAGCCGGGCGCCCGCCGCGATGCCCGCCGCGAACGGCGGTAGTTCGATGCGCTGCAAGCGGGCCGCGTCATGCTGCACCACCGGCAGCCCATGATGTGAATCGCCGCTCGTGTCGCCGTGGCCGGGGAAGTGCTTCAGCGTGGCCGCCACCCCGGCGTCTTGCAGGCCCATGACCAGCGCCGCCGCCAGGGCGGCCACGGCAGCCGGATCTTCGCCGAAGGAGCGCGTGCCCACCACCGGGTTCTGCGGGTTGTTGTTCACATCGCACACCGGCGCGTAGTTTACGTTCACGCCCTGCGCCGCCAGTTCCTGGCCGAGCGCGAAGCCGATCTGCCGGGCCAGGTCGGGCGCGCCCGTCGCGCCCAGCGCCATGTTGCCGGGAAACGCCGTGGTCCCGGCCAGGGCCATCAAGGTGCCCCCCTCCTGGTCCGCGCCGATGAGCAAGGGCGGCTGCCCAGTCGCCGTCGCCGCCGTTTGCAGCGCGGCGGTGAGGGCGCGCACCTGGGCCGGACTCTCGACGTTCAGCGAGCGAAACAGCGTGACGCCGCCGAGGTGCTGCCCCTGTAATAGCGCCAGGATCTCCGCGGACGGTTCGTACCCGGCAAAAGCGGCCATGAGTTTCTGGCCCGCCGCCTGGTCCAGTGTGAGTTGCGATGTGCCCGCCCCCTGATTCATCCGATAAACTCCTATCCGTGCAATGCGTTGTGAGGGGTCACGCCCCGCCTGCGGGATTGGCGACCGGAGCAGCCGGGCCGCGGCCCAACCCCACGCTCGCCAGGCTCACCGCGCCCCAGGTCCCGGCGTCGTAGTCCGCGGGTAGGAGGTGGAACCTCTGCGCGGGCAACATTTCCGCGGCCAGGGCCGAGTCGGAGCGCATCCGAGCCAACTCCGCCAGGATGGGTTGCAGAAACCCGTCCCCGGCCCGCGCCACACCCCCGCCCAGGACTACACGCTCGACATCATAGGCCATGATCAACTGCTGCAACGCCTGGGCCAGCCGGCGGCCCACCTGCCCGGTGATCTCCTGAGCCACGGCATCCCCTGCGGCTGCGGCCTGGTACACCGCAGCCGCCGTCAGCGGCTGGGCGGCGCGCAAGGCCGTAGCCGCGCCCGCTGCCACCGCCTGCGCGGCGAGCCGGGCGATGGCCGGCCCCGCCGTCAGCGCCTCCAGGCAGCCCCGCGAGCCGCACCCACAACGCGGCCCGACAGGATCCATGATCATGTGCCCGATCTCGCCGGCCATGCCGTGCGCGCCGCGATGGAGCCGCCCGTTCAGGATGATCCCCGCCGCGATGCCCGTGCCGATGCCGAGGTAGGCCAGATCCCGCACGCCCGCGTGGGCCGGGTGAGCTTGCACCCCCAGCGCGGCCACGCGCACGTCGTTCTCCAGGAAACAGGGCATGCCCAGCGCCTCCGTAAGCATGGCGCCCACCGGCATCGCTGCCCACTTCAGGTTGACCGCATTGCGGACCACGCCCGTCTGCGGATCGACCCGGCCCGGCGTCCCCAGCCCAACGGCGGCCACTGCGTCAGGGCGTGCGCCCGCGGCGGCCATCGTCTCCCGGATCGCCGTGGCGATTCCCGCCACCGTATTCTCCGGGCTACTCAGGTCCGTCGGGAACGTGGCACGGCCCAGCGCGACCCCCTGGGCGTCGGCCACCAGCACGGCCACCTTGGTGCCGCCCGCGTCCACGCCGACCAGCAAGTTCCGCGCATCGTCCTGTGCCATCGCCACCATTGCCCCCGCCCGTACACAAATGCGACTATCCGTAAGGCCGCCGGCTGTAGGGGCTGGTTTCCCACCGGCCTGGAGCCGCCTAACGCGCCAGGTTCAGCCCCAGTTCACGGGCCAGCAGCAGAGCAGCCGCCCCCAGAATCACAATATCGGGACTCGGATCGAGCAGTTCCACCTGGGTCGCCTGGGCCAGTTGCGGCAGCGCCCGTCGCCGCATTTCCGCGCGGATGGCCTGGGCCAGAGGCTCCCCGAACAAGGTCAGGTCGCCCACCAGTACGATGTGCCGGACGTTCAGCGTGCCGACCAACTGGGATGCGGCGATGCCCAGGTAGCGCCCCAGTTCCCGCACGATCTGTTGCGCCGTGGCGTCCCCGGCCCGCACGGCCCGCGCAATCCTATCGATAGTCATCTCGCCGGACGGCCAATCCGGTTGGTTCAGGAGCGAGTCGGGATGCGCGCAAGCGAGATCTTGAGCGCGGCGGCAGATCGCCGGAGTGCTAGCCACCGTTTCCAGGCAGCCGTAGTTGCCGCAGCGACACAGCGCTCCGTTTTCCACGATGGCGATATGGCCGATTTCTCCGGCGCCAAAGCCGTCGCCCTGGAAGATATGGCCGTTGAGCACCAGCCCGGCCCCGATCCCGTGCCCCGTCTTGATGACGACTAGATTGCCGTCATGCTGCTGGGTGCCGAACATGTACTGGGCCAGGGCGGCAAGCTGGCTGTCGTTGCCGATGTACACCGGCAGCTTATAGCG
>JAICKM010000064.1 GCA_025927935.1 Chloroflexia bacterium
CATGGCCTGCAAGTAGAGGATGTCGTTGGGGTTGCACTGGTCGCCGGTGTGCGTCTGGGCCAGCGGCGCCATGAGGATCACGGCGTCGGGGTTGGCGGTGTGGGCAGCCTGGTAGGCCGCTTTCAGCAGGGCGGTATAGGCGGCAGGGTTGGGTTGCGGGGGCCACTCGCCGATCAGGTTCGGCTCGTTCCAGATCTGGAAGTAGCGCACCTTGCCCTTATAGCGTGAGACGACCGCCTTGACGAAGTCGGCATAGTCGTCCACGTTGGCCGGCGGCGCGTGCGAATAATCGACCTGGTCGCCACCGCAGGGATTGTTCGGGTTGGGCGCGCTGCGTGCCCAGGCCGGGGTGGCGTCGAGGCGGGCCACGATCTCCAGGTTGAAGGCGCGAGCCTGGTCCACGATAAAGTCGTACTTGTCCCAGGCGGAGTGGGCCGGGCCGGGGCCGCGCCGGTCCACGTAGTCGCCCTTGCCCGCGATCTCGATGTCGCTCCAGACGAAGCCCTGGCGGATCCAGTGGAAGCCGGCATCGCGGGCCACGCGCAGGGTGCGGCGCACGGCCTCCGGGTCGGCCTCTTTTTCGAGGAAGACGTTCACGCCGAGCGGATTGATCCCCGTTCCGGCAATGGGCGTCTGCTCGGCGCCCCAGGTGACGCCCAGGTTGGCGAAGCGGTCCACATAGGCCAGCGCGGGGATCAGGGCCAGCACGACGGCCAGCAGCCCCAGCAGCAACGGCACGCGCAGGAAAGCGCCCACGGCAGGCCGCGGGGGGTGGGGCGCGGGCACCGGGACGGCGCGCGCCAGGGCGCCGGGCGCCGTCGCCGGGGTCAGGGTGGTCGTCCGCAGGATACGGGTGGGGCGGCCCCCGGCGATGGTCTCCGGCGGGGGGGTGCCCTGGTCGGGCGGAGGACTGCTCAAGGGCCGGGTCCACCCCGCGTGCGGCGCAGCCACAGCCCGTCGGCGAGCAGGGCCAACAGCAGCAGCCCGGTCACCACGCCGAAGGCCAGGTACGAGCGGGCGCTGGCGACGGTGAACCCACTGATCGCCGCGCCAGGTCCGCTGACGCGCAGTTGGGCCGTATGCACCTCCGGCGCGCGCTCCTTGCCTAGCCCCGTGGCGACCGCCACCGTGCGCGCCTGGGCGGCGGGGGGCGCGGCCAGGTGGCTGCCCGCCGCGCCGGTGGGCGCCGTCTGCGCGCTTTGCAGGTCGCCGATATAGGGCCGGCCTTGCTCGTCGCGTGGCAAGTTGGCGGCGACATTCTCCGTCGCGCCGTCGATGGTGACATAGATGCGCGGCGCCGCGGCCTGCGCGCCGGCCTGCGGCGCGGGGAGTTGCAAGTCGAGGTCGGTGCCGCGGAAGGTGATGGTCAGCGTGGCCGTAGGGCTTTGCGAGACCAGCAGGGGCACAATCGGCGCATCCCGCCCGGCTTCCGGGCGCTCCATGTGCATCGTCCAGCCCGGTCCGGCGTTCACCGGCGTGCTGAGGGCGCCATAGTCGCCTACCCCGGCGATGCTCATGTCCGCGGCCTCGGCCTGCACCGCGCCGTATACCGGCTGGGTGACGAAGTCGGGGCTGACCATGCCAAAGTAATACTCCGCGTCGTCGGGCGCCAGGTTGCCCACCTGGCGGAAATACCAGATAACGAAGACGCCGGACCACGGCCAGTGGGTGCGTGCATACTCGATGCCCCGCGCGGTATAGTCGGCTTGCTGTTGCTGCGTCACCTGGCCCCAGGCGCGGTTATGGACGGTAATGCCGTCGGCGGGCTGGGCGTTCCAGGCATACTCGGTGATCCAGATCGGCTTCTGCGTGTCATGGTGTTTTTCCATCACCGCGCGCAGCAGTTCCACGCGGCGCAGATTATACGTGTTGGGCGCGGGGGGTTCCTCCGGGGGGCTGTTGTAGCCGAAGGCGTTGGCCGCCGCGATGTCGAACCAGGGGGCGGCGCCCGCGTCATACATCATGTCGAGGTAGGCCGTCTCGCGCAGGTTGTTGCTGCCGCCCTGCCGAAAATCCTCGTTGGTGGGAGCCAGCGGCGCGCTCAGGATGATAATGTCGGGATCGACGGCGCGGGCGCGCGTGGCCGCCTCGCGCAGCAGCGCCACATAGCCTTGCGGGTCCACGGGCTTGCCCAACACCCACTCGGCTTCCAGGTTCGGCTCATTCCAGATCTGGAGGAAATGGATGCGCCCCTTGTAGTGCTGGACAAACGCCGCGACGAAGTCACCAAAGTCGGAGACGCTGGTGGGTGGCGCGTTACTGCTGGCGCCAAGCGGGCGTGCCCAGGCTGGGGCGCGGTCCAGGCGGGCGATGACATCCAGCCCGCGCGCCTCGATCTGGCTGACGATGTCGTCGAATTTATCCCAGGACACCGCGTTATTGTTGTCGTCGTAATACTTGTTCTTACCGAATTCCAGCTCACTCCAGGGGAATTCTTGCTTCACCCAGTGCAGATTAGCCTGGCGGAACAGGTCGAGCGTCTTGTCCTTCTTGAAGCGGTCCACCTCGCGCTCCAGAAAGACATGCGCGCCGAACGGATTGACGGCGGCCAGGGGCAGCGGGGCAGGGTTACGGGCGGGAGCCGCGCTCGTCTCGTCCAGCGGGGCGAACCAGAGCGTTTCGCCGGCCAGGGCGAGAATCAGCAACGGGATGGCGAGGATGCCGAGCCGCCGCCACGGGGAGCGGCGCACCACCGGGGCGACGTGTGCCTCTTGAGAGGTAGGGGCGGGCGGCGCCACGTGCGCCGGCATGGGCGCGTGCGTGTGCACGGGATGTCCCTTGCGCCGGGTCGCGCGGGCACTGCGCCGGCTGCGCCCCGGGGTGGGGACCGCCGCGGGGCGCCCCGCCGCCCCGGCCACCGCCGCGTCCTCTTTACCCTGATGTGTGCCGCTAGACAATGCCGTTGCTTACCCGTCCTTCGCGTTGCTGGGCCGCGGGCGGCGGGCTTGCCCTGCATCCGCCGCCCCGACCGGCGTGGTTCGGTCCGCGGACCCGGCAAGGCGGGGGCGCGGGAACCCAACCGCCATTATAGCACCCCCATTGGGTGGTGACAAACGCGACGGGCCTCTCCCCCAGCCCCTCTCCGGAGCGGAGAGGGGAGTCACTCTCCCATAGGCGCGGGCATGGATTCGCTCTCCCCCTTCCCGCTCCGGGAAGGGGGGTTAGGCGCGGCGGGGCTTCTTGGCGTAGATCGTTACCGTAGCGCCCTGGCCCAGGAGGGCGGCGAGCGGCGCCCAGACCAGGCTGATCAGGCCGAGGCCGGGGGTGAGCAGGACCGTGAGCGCCAGGTCGCGCGGCCGGGCCGCCGCTTGCCGGCGCCCGGCCAGCACTTTCGCCCCGCGCGTGCGCAACAGGTTATACAGCAGATTGTGGCGGATGCCCAGCATGTTGAGCGCGCTCTGCACGAAGCTGAAGAAGTCGTACTCCGAGGCGAAATAGCTGGTCATGCGCGGGCGCAACCCCGCGCCCGCCAGCAGCCGCCGCAGGCTGGCCGTGGTGAAGTGATTCAGGTGGCGCGGCACATCCAGATGAAACCAGTGATCGCGTGCCCAGCGCGCTTCCAGGGAGCCGAAGTTCGGCACGGCCACCAGCAAGGTGCCGCCCGGTCGCAGGATGCGCGTCACTTCGGCCAGTAGCTCCGCTGGGTCGGGGATATGCTCCAGCACATGCCAGAGGATGACTGTGTCATAGCTCTCGTCGGGCAGGTGCAATTCGCCCAGACTGCCGGTCTTCACGTCGATCTGCAGCACGTCACGGGCATAGCTGGCGCTGGCGTCGGTTAGTTCGGTGCCGGTCACGTCCCAGCCGCGCTTGCGTAGCTGGTGCAGCAAGAGGCCGCGCCCGCAGCCGATGTCGAGCACGCGGCCCGGCTCCAGCCCGTTGGCGATCTCGATCAGGCGGCCCCGGAAGGCGTAGAGCCAGTCCAACAGCCGCTCCAGCGGCATGCTGTAGCGCTTGCCTTGCCCGTAGTAGCCACGCGGGTAGTAATCTGCGATGGCCCCGGCGCCGGGCTGGGGCGTGGTGCGCACCAGGCCGCACCCCGCGCAACGTTGGAGCAGAAAGAGGTCGCCGCTGATATAATCGCGCGCCACGAAGAGCGGCTTTTGCTGCGAGTCGGGATGCGGGCAGGCACGGGTCGCGGTTGCCTGCGGAGCAGCGGGAGCAGGTACACTGAGGGCCAAGGAAGTCTCCTACTAGTGAGTGGTGGTGGATGCGCTGATTCTAACATCCGCGCCCAGGCCATGTCAACCACCGCTGCCCGACCTCCGCTCAAAGGCGCACCGCGAAGGAACGAAGAACGCGAAGAATATTGATACAAGTCTTCTTCTTCGCGTCCTTCACCTCTTCGCGGTGCAGAATCGCGGGGTATGCTCGCGCCCGCTTACGGCGCGGGTTTGCCCGGCGTCGCCGTGGTTGTGGGCGATGGAGAGCCGATCACCTGGCTCGTGGCCGTGGCCGTGGGCGTGCCTGGTGGCGGCGTCTGCGTCGCGGTGGCTGTGGCCGTCGCCGTGCGGGTGGGCGTCGCGCTGGGCGGCGGCGTGCTGGTTGCGGTGGCCGTGGGCGTGGGGCGGAGGCTGATCGCGATGTAGAGCATCTTGCTCAACTGGGCGCGGGTCGCGTTCGCGTTGGGGCGGAAGGTGCCGTCGGCATAGCCCGACACCACTCCGTGGGCCGCCACGGTCTCGATGTACTGGTAGAAGGGGTGGGCCGGCGGCACGTCGCTGAAGGTGGGCTGCGGCGGCGCGACCAGCGTCCAGCCTTCGCCCAGCGTGATCATCTTCGAGATCTGCCCGCGGGTGATGTTGTTGCCGGGCCGGAAGGTGCCGTCGGCGTAGCCGGAGACCACGCCGTGCGCGGCCACCGTCTCGATGAAGCTGTAGAACGGGTGCGCCGGGGGCACGTCGATAAAGGTGGGCGTGGGCGGGTTGAGCGGGGTCCAGCCCTTCGCCAGGGTGATCATCTTGGCGACCTGCCCGCGGGTGATGTTATTGTTCGGGCGGAACGTGTTGTCCGCGTAGCCGGAGATGATGCCGTGCGTCGCCAGGTACTCGATGTAGGGGTAGGCCCAGAAGTCGCGCGGCACGTCGCTGAAGCGCGAGGTGCTGACGGTGAAGTTCACCGGGGCGGCACAGACCACCCGCCGCGGCGGGAAGTCCTCCACCACACAGGCGCGGATGCCGTAGACGTCGTCGGTGGCGCCGGTGGCGGCGGGCACCTGGAACGTGCCGGCCCAGGTGCCGCTCGCCGTGGTGCCCGCCACCAGGGCCATACCGACCGTCTGGATGTCGCCGCCGGGGTACGTCACCTGGAAGAAGCCGGAACTGACCCGCGTGCTATCGGTGTCGCTGGCGTCGAGGGCCACAGTGAGCGGCCCGCCCGTGCGCCAGTAGGACGGCGGGTCCAGGCGTGTCTGGCCCACCACCGGCGGGTCGTCGACGGCGGGCGTCGGCGTGGCCGTGGGCAGCGGCGTGTAGGTGGCGGGCGGGAACAGCAGGTTGGCGCTGAGCGTGGTCTCGGCCTGGCGCCCCAGCACGCTGAAGTAGCTGAACGCGCCGCACGGACCAATCCACGACGCCTGGTTATAGTCGAAGGCGAAGACGACGATGGTGTCCATCCAATCCCAGTAGGACCGTGACCAGTTGAAGGCGCGCGCCAGGTTATCGGCCTGTTGGTCGGGCGACCACTGGAAGTACCAGTCGTAGCAGTTGGGGCAGGCGGTGCGGCAGGTGTTGCCGGGGATCTGGGCCGGGTCAATGGCCCAGCCGGTCTCGGTGATCCACATGTGGCGCGCGGCGTCGCCGTGGGCGACCATGACTTCGCGTTGGAGTTCGGCGCGGCGGAAGACCAGGGTGCGCCCCGGCGTGCGCGGGTTGGCCTCCGGCACGTCGCCGAAGCCGTAGGGGTGGGTGCTCAGGGCGTCGAAGGACCCCTTGACGCCGGCGTCATACATGCGGTTGAGGTACTCCAGGTCGTCCACATGGCAGGAGTCGGGGCGGCTGGGCAGCGCGCCCACGGTGGTCACGGCCCCGGCCAGCACCGGCGAATAGGGGTCGCCCCGCTTGATGGCCGGGTAGGATGCCTGGACCATGCGCGTGTAGAACTCCGGGTCGGGGCAGGCGCCGCCCCAGTTGTCGGAGATATTCGGTTCGTTCCAGATCTCGTAGGCGGGCGCATAGCGCAGCTTGCCCGACACATACGCGGCCATGTCGCCGATGAAGCGGGCGTAGGTGTTCGGGTCGCGCGGCGGGTACCACCCGGCGACGCCCGCGCTGTTGGCCCAGGCGGGCGACTGATCCACGCGGAAGATGATGCCGACATGGCCGTCGCGGCCCCCTGCCGCCTGGATGATGTTGTTCACGTGGCCCCAATCATAGGGGCCGGTGGCGCTCGGCTGGGCGTCGGCCCAGCTGATCTCGAACTCGGCCCACTGGAAGCCGTCGCTCTCCAGGCGGGGCAGGTCTTCGCGCAGGGCCATGGTGAAGCCGTATTCGAGGTTGGGGTTGCCGTTGGGGTTGAGCACGCTGAAGGGCATCGGCGGCACGGGCGTGGGTTGGACGGGCTGGTCGGGCCACGGTGCCTCTTTAGATGCCTCTTTAGATGCCTCTTTAGAGGCAGGCGGCACGGCGGCCGGGCCGGCCACGCTCGGCGCGCCGGTCCCCAGCAGCGCGAGCGCCAGCACGAGTAAGGCAGCGACGCTCAGCGCGGGGCGGACGAAAATGCGCATGCAGATAAGCTCCTTCCAGGATCGGGTTGATCGGACGATCCCTGCGGGCCAACGCCATCCGCAGCCATCCGCGGCCCCTTGCGCCGGGCAGGCACGGGCCGGCCCGCGCAAAACGCGGGCGCTCGTCTTCTCTTAGTACATAACGAACGCCCGCGCAAACGGCTGCATAATTGGCCGCACCCAGGCCTATTTTTGCTGGGCGTACAGTTCGCTGCCGACCAGACCCAGGCTCACGGTGGTGCCGTGTAGCTCGAAGCGGGCGCGCTCGAAATATTGCACGCTCAACTGCTGCCCGTTGTGGTCCTCGACCACGACCGGGCTGATCGGCAGGCCGAAGATCTCCTGGCCGCCGTGCTGGCGCCAGTAGGTCAGGAAGGGCTGGCCGACGGCCTGTTGTGTAGCGGCGAACCACTGCGTATTGGTGTCGTTCGGGTCGGACGGGGCCGCGGGCGGGAACTTGCGGCTCTGAGCATCGGTGAGTTCGCGCCCGATCAGGCCGAGCGCGACCGGGCCACCGGCGGCCGGTCGTTCGAGCCGGGCGCGCTCAAAATACTGCACCACGCGGTCGCCCTGCGGCGTCTCCGGCGCGATGGGCAGACCGAAGGTCGCCTGACCGCCGTGGCTGTTATAGTACAGCAGGAAGGCCGGCCCCACCACCTGGCGGGTCTCCGGGAAGTAGCGGGCGGGCTGGAAGTCGCGGCCATTGAAGTACTGGTAGACCGCCGCCGACAGCTTGGGGATGACGGTGTAGGTGGAGACAGAGTCGCTCTGATTCCAGCTCATCACGGTGATCACATAGGGTACGCTGGGGCCCAAGAAGATGCCCGTATCGTGGCGCAGTTGGAAGAGGGAGCCGGTCTTGTGGGCCATCTGTACTTCCTCGGGCAGGCCCTGGGGTAGTAGATCGTTCAACTCCTGCTTGAGCATCACGTCGAGGATGTAGCGACAGGAGTCGCGGTCGAGCACCTGGTCGGTGGCAATCAATTCCATCAGGCGACTCATGTCGGCAGCGGTGGTCAGGTTGTCGCTGCTGAAGTCAAGCAAACTGCCGGTCAGGCCCAGGCGGCGCAGGCTGGCGTTGATGTTGTCCACGCCCACGAGATTGGTCAGCACGACCGCCGCGGTATTATCGCTGACCGTGACCATGCGGTCGATCAGGGTCGAAACCTTGACCTGGTCGCCGATATTCCAATTCAACTCGCCGATGCTGACGTCGTAAGCGGCATCGTCGTCGGTGATCTGCTCGGTACTGTCCAAGCTGAATTTGCCCAGCGCGCGCTGGCGCATCACCTCATAGAGCACGAACACTTTATACAGGCTGGCGGTTACGGCCTGGGTATGGCTGTTGAACTCGGCGTACTGCCCCGTGTCGAGCTTCTTGATCGTGACCGCCCAATCGCCTGGCGCATCGGCCACGAAGCTGTCGACGATGGCTTGCAGCCCGGCGTCGGGGTAATCGGGGGCGCTGCTGTAGAGCAGCGGCGTGGCCGGCGCGTCGAACGCGGGGCTACCGGCGGGCGCCGGGGCGGGCTGCGCCGGGGCGGGAGACTTGCCGGGACCCAGCGCAGGTAGCATAACCCCCAACAACAGGACAACAGACACGGGCGCGGCCAGCCACGCCGGGGCGGATTTGCGGATTCGCACGTAGATAGAATCTCCTGAAACGCGGCGCGGCGCCGCCGGTGCAAGGGGACCCGACGGGTTCTTGTGCCGCCCGCGTGGGCCGGATACCAGCGTAAATCGCTGCAACAGCGTGCAATTATCATCCAAAGTGCGCGTATCACGGCGCAAATAAGGCGAGGCTATTATATGCCAAAAGCGCGGGCGGGTCAACAACGGGCGGCGAGCGATCAGTGGTCCGTGGTCAGGAGACGCGGGGGGGGCTGCGGGATGGACGGTGGACGGCGGTCCCAGGAGTGCGTAGCGAACGGCGGCGCGTTCTTGGCGTTGCGCTGCATCATGCAGCGGCGCACTGACCACGGACCACTGACCGCTCGCCGCCTGGCCCATCCGCGAAGCCGGCGCATGCCGGCTTCGCGGGTGGTCGCCCAGGCGCCTGGGTGGGGTGCCTTGCGGTCTCTCTACTACATATACTGTGCGAACCGGCAAAAGGTTCCGATCGCGGTGGGATCGGGGCGCGAAACTTGCTGGTATGCCGCGGGATGTTCCGGCGGCGGGCCGGCTGCCGTCCATGCGGGCCTGCCTCTGCGCCGAACCCCCAATCCCACGACAGGAGCAGTCTATGACCGAAAGCATAGGGCCAGCCGCGGCAGCGAGCGCTGTCCGCGGCCCCGATTCCACTGAAATCCATCTGCACGTGAACGGCCAGCCCTACACCATCCAGGCGCCGCCCGCGCGCACGCTGCTCGACGCACTCCGCGAGGACCTGGGCCTGACCGGCGCGAAGAAAGTGTGCGACCAGGGCCAGTGCGGCGCCTGCACCGTCCTGCGCGACGGGGTCGCCGTCTATGCCTGCCTGACCCTAGCGGTCGAATGCGGGCGCAGCGAGATCACAACCATCGAGGGTCTGGCCGCGCCCGACGGCACGCTGCACCCCATCCAGCAAGCGTTCTTGGATTGCGACGGGTTGCAGTGCGGCTTTTGCACGCCGGGGCAAATACTGGCGATGAAGGCGCTACTCGATCGCCACCCCAACCCCACGCCGGACGATATTGCGCGCGGCATGTCCGGCAATCTCTGCCGCTGCGGCGCCTATCCGGGTATCCGGCGCGCGGCGGAGCAGGCGGCGCGCGCTTTGCAGGGAGCATAAGCTATGGTACGCGTGGTCCGCACCAAAGTCGAAATTGAAGGCCGCACCTACGAGGAAACCGTGGTGGTGGAGGGGGAGGAACCCCAACCCTGGCAGCAAGACGAACTGCACTACGTGGGCCAGGAAACTGCCCGCGTTGACGGCGTGGAGCGCGTCACCGGCGCGGCCCGCTACTCCGCCGACATCCAGTTGCCGGGCATGTTGCACGGGGCCATCGCCCGCTGCCCCTACCCGCACGCCCGCATCCGCAGCATCGACGTGAGCGCCGCCGAGGCGCTGCCCGGCGTGCGCTACATCCTGACTCACCAGAACGCGCCGCCCATCTCCTGGCACTCGCGCGCCTCGCGCATCTTCGATACCGAGCTGCGCCACGAAGGCGAGGAAGTGGCCGCCGTTGCCGCCGACGACCCGGAGACTGCCGCTCGCGCCGTGCGCCTGATCCAGGTGGACTACGAGCAATTGCCCTTCGTGATCGACCCGGAGGCGGCCATGCGCCCCGATGCACCCCAGGTCCACCCGGACGGCAATGTGCTCAAGGACGACGAGGGCCAGGAAGGCGAAGCGTATACGCGCGGCGACCTGGATAAGGGCTTTCGTGACGCCGATGTGATCGTGGCAGGCCGCTATACCACGCCCGCGCAGATGCACAACGCCCTGGAGACGCACGGCGGCGTTGCCGCCTGGGACGGCGCCACCCTCACCGTGTACGCCAGCAGCCAGGGCATTTACAGCACACGTGACGACTTGGCCCGGTCGTTAGGGCTGCGCCGGAGCCAGGTGCGGGTGATCAAGAACTACATGGGCGGCGGGTTCGGTGCCAAGCACGGCGCCTACAAGGAGATGGTCATCGGCGCGCTGCTGGCCCGCGCCACCGGCCGCCCGGTTCACCTCATGCTCGACCGCCGGGCCGAAAACCTGGTGGCCGGGAACCGCACGCCCACCATCCAATACATCAAGATCGGGGCGCGCAAGGACGGTACGTTGACCGCCCTGGATCTGCGCGTCATCAGCCAGCTTGGCGCCTACGGCTCGTGGGTGCCCTCTATCGCCGGGCCGGCCAAGGAAATGTATGAGATCCCGAACGTGCGCGCGCAGACCTTTGGCGTGCGCACCCACACCGGCACCCATGATGCCTTCCGCGCCCCCGGCTACGTCGAGGGTATGCTGGCGCTGGATGGCGCGATGGACGACCTGGCGCGCCAACTGAACATGGACCCGCTCACACTGCGCCGCAAGAACTACACGCAGCAGGACCCGCCCACCGGCCAGGACTACACCGCCAAGCACCTGGACGAGTGCTACACGCGCGGCGCGGCCATGTTCGGCTGGGACGAGTTGCGCCGCCGGTTAGTGACGGAGCGAGCCGCGGGCGGCCCGCCGCCCACTGCGCGCCGCGGCATCGGCATGGCGTCGCAGACCTGGGGCGGCGGCGGCGGGCCGCCGGCGCAGGCGCTGTGCCGCATCAACGGCGACGGCAGTGTCGATGTATTGTGCGGCACGCAGGATATCGGCACCGGCACACGCACCGTGCTGGCCCAGATCGCCGCCGACGCGCTGGGCTTCGCCCTGGAACAGATCCGGGTTCACCTGGGCGACACGGAACAGGGTCCGTATGGACCGGGCAGCGGCGGCTCGGCCACGGTCGCCTCCGCCGGTCCCGCCGTGCGCATGGCCGCCGCCGAGGCGCGCAAGCAATTGCTCGAAATTGCCTCGGCCTTCATGGACACCTCGCCCGATAAACTGGAGGTGCGCGAAGGCAACATCGTGCGCGCCAGTAATCCCCAGGAGCGCATGGCGATCAAGGACGTGCTTGACGAGATCGGCGACTACCAGATCACCGGCAAGGGTTTCCGCGGGGCGAACCCGACGCAGCCGATCCGCACCTGGGGCGCGCAGTTCGCCGAGGTGCTGGTCGATACCGTCACCGGGCGAGTGCAGGTGGTGCGCCTGGTGGGCGTCTATGATACGGGCCGCGTGATCAACCCGCTGACCTATCGCAACCAGATCCACGGCGGCATCGTGCAAGGCATGGGCCTGGCCCTGACCGAGCAACGGGTACTCGACCCGCCCACCGGCAAGTCGCTCAACCCCAACCTCGAAGATTATAAGCTACCAACCATCGCCGATATTCCCGTGATCGACGTGGACTGGATCGGCGAGGCCGACTTGGCCGCGAACCACCTGGGCGCCAAGGGCATCGGCGAGCCGCCGATCATCCCCACGCCCGCCGCCATCGCCAACGCCGTGGCCGACGCGCTCGGCGTGCGCGTTTTCGATCTGCCCATTACGCCGGAGCGGGTGCTGACCGCGCTCGCCGGAGGAAAGCCCTGATGGAACCGTTTGAACATGTAGACGCGCGGTCGGTGGCCGGCGCGATCACCCTGCTGGAAGGCGCGGAGGGCGGCGCCGCCGCGGCCCGGCCCATCGCCGGCGGCACCGACCTGCTGACCACGCTGAAGGTGGGCATCCACGCGCCGGTGCGCCTGGTCAATCTCAAGACGATCCACGGCCTCGACAGCATCAGCGATTTCGCCGGGACGCTACGCCTTGGCCCGCTGGTCACGCTCGATACGGTGGAGCGCCACCCGCTGGTGCGCGAGCGCTACCACGCCCTGGCCGATGCGGCGCACGAAGCGGCCACGCCGCAACTGCGTAACATGGGCACCCTGGGCGGCAACCTGGCCCAGGAAACGCGCTGCTGGTACTACCGCAATCCCGACTTCCCGTGCTGGCTGAAGGGCGGGACCACTTGCTTTGCCCGCCAGGGCGACAACGCGCACCACGCCATCTTCACGGACCAGAGCTCCTGCGTCAGCGTCTATCCCAGCGACCCGGCCACGGCGCTGCTGGCGCTCGACGGCGCGGTCTATGTGCAGGGCACGGACGGCGAGCGCCGCGTGCCTATCGCCGACTATTTCACCCTGCCGTCCGATGATCGCCGCCGCCTCAACGCGCTCGGCCCCGCCGACCTGATCGTGGGCATCGAACTGCCGCCGGTGGCCGTGGGGCGGGCGAGCAGCCTCTATCTCAAGGTGATGGATCGGGCCACGTGGGCCTTCGCCCTGGCTGGCGTGGCCGTGGCCGTGACCTGGGCCACCGCCGAGGCCCCGGCCACCGGCCCGCGCACCGTCGAAAGCGTCCGCATCGCCCTGGGCGGCGTGGCCCCCATCCCGCGCCGCGCACCCGCCGCCGAAGCCTACCTGGCGGGCAAGCCACTCGACCTGGCGGCGGCGACGGAAGCGGGCCGCCTGGCGGTGCAGGGCGCCCTGCCGCTGGAGGACAACGTCTACAAAGTGCCCCTGGTCAGCGGGTTGGTCACGCGCGCCCTGCTCCGGCTCGGCGGGCTGGCGGAGCCGTAGGCGATGGGCCTAACCCCCCGGCCCCCTTCCCGTTCCGGGAAGGGGGAGTGGCAGACGACCAACATAACTCCCGCCGGCTCCCCGGCCCGCATCATGAAGGGGACGGGGTTCGGCCCGTCGTCGCCCCCCTCCCGCGCCGGGAAGGGGCCGGGGGTTAGGCCCGTCGTGTGCCTTGATGGTGGCGGCCATCTGGTGCTATACTGCGGCGATTGGTGGGGCCGGGCGGGAAGAAGATCGGAAGCGGGGGCGGGTGGATGACCCGCCCTGTTTGTGCCGCGCCGCCGGCCTGATCCGGGGGAAAGGGAACCAGATGAGCAATGCGAACACCAATCCCGCAGGTGGCGGTGGCCCCGTCCGCAGCGGGATCGTGCTGGGCGGCGGGGGGGCGCGCGGGCTGGCCCATGTCGGCGTGCTGGCCGTGCTGGAGCGCGAAGGCTATCCCATCGATCTGCTGACCGGCACCAGCATGGGCGGCCTGATCGCGGGCATTTATGGCCTGCTCGGCAGCAGCCAGGCGATCATGGAACTGATGGAAGCGCGTCCGCCGGGCGAGGCCACGCACATGAGCCGCGCACCGCGGCCCGAACTCTACGAGTCGCGGCCCTTCCGCCGCTGGCTGCGCGAGCTCTTTGGCGCCCGCACCTTTGCCGACCTGCGCTGGCCCATCGGCATGACCGCCGTCGATCTCGACAGCGGCGCCGAACTGGCGATCACCCGCGGTCCGGTCGCGCCCGCTATCTGGGCGACGACGGCCATCCCCGGCATCTACGCGCCGGTGGAAGCCGGGGGCCGCCGGTTGGTCGACGGCGGCGTGCTCAACCCGGTGCCGGTGGACCTGGCCCGGCGCATGGGCGCGGCCATCACCCTGGCGATTGATGTGCTGCCGGAGGCCGACCACGCCGCCGCCCGGATGCCCGCACCCTATCACCAGGCCATGCTGCGCAAGCTGGGCGTGATGACCGACCACGTCTCCAAAGCCTTCGACATCTTGCTGGCCGCCCAGCGCGACAGCCGCCTGCGCGAGTCGCCACCCGACCTGTTGATCACCCCGGACCTGCGCGGCTTCAGCACCGTGGATTACACGCGCGGGCCGGAGATCATGGCGCGGGGCGTGGCCGCGGCGGAAGCCGTCCTGCCGGAGATCCACCGCTTGCGCGACCGCCTGCGCGCGGCCCAGGCGCAGAACCCCAACGGCCACCGGCCCGGCGCCGCCCTGCCGCTGCGGGAGCAACTGGGCTGATGGACACGCCGCCCGCCGGGGAACGGCTGCAAAAAGTGCTGGCCCACGCAGGCATTGCCTCGCGCCGCGCCGCCGAAGACCTGATCCTGGCCGGGCGCGTCACCGTGGACGGCGTGGTCGTGACCGAGTTGGGCACGCGCGTGGACCCGGCGCGCGCCCGCATCGCCGTGGACGGCCGCCCGCTGGGCGCGCCTGCGCCCGCCGCCGAAGCCCGCGTCACCTACCTGCTGAACAAGCCCGCCGGGGTGGTCAGCACCGCTGAGGACCCGCAGGGCCGCCCCACCGTGGTGAGCCTGGTGCCGCCGGAGCCGCGCGTCTACCCGGTGGGCCGCCTGGACGTGGACACAGAGGGGCTGCTGCTGCTCTCCAACGACGGCGACCTGACCTACCGCCTGACCCACCCGCGCTATGCCGTGGACAAAGAATACGAGGCGCTGGTGCGCGGCTACGTGACCCAGGAGTCGCTGCGGCGGCTGCGCGAAGGGGTGTTGCTGGCGAACGATCCCCGGCCCACGGCCCCGGCCCAGGTGGAGCAGTTGGCCCGCGTGGGCGAGAATACGTTGCTGCGTTTTGTGATCCACGAAGGCCGCAACCGCCAGATCCGGCGTATGGTGCAGGCGGTGGGCGGCGGCGTGCTGCAACTGCGCCGCGTGCGCATGGGGCCGATCACGCTGGGCGATTTGCCCGTGGGCCAGTGGCGCGCGCTGACCCCCGCTGAATTGGCGGCGCTCGACCAATCGGCGGGCGAACCTGCCTCTCAAGAGGCACCGGTCGCCGCCGAACCGCCCACGCCGCCCCCCATGCCCGCTGCGCCCCCGCGCCCGGCGACCGCCCGCCCCGAGCGCCCGCGCCCGGCGGGACCCGCCCGCGCCCAGCAACCCGCGCGCCCCACTCCGCCGGGCCGGAGTCCCGGTGGGCAGCGCCCGCAACCATCCGCCCCCCACCCACCCGCAAGGAGCACGCATGCCCGACCCGCCCCGCCCAACCGATCACCCCAGCCCCGGCCCCCGCGGCCCCCACGCCGGGACTCCCGTGACTGAAGTGGCGCGCACCATCGCCCTGGACGGCCCGGCCAGTTCGGGCAAGAGCACCATTGGCCGCCTGCTGGCCGAGCGGCTTGGCTACCTCTTTTTCGATACTGGGGCCATGTACCGCGCCGTCACCTGGGCCGCCCAGCAGCAGGGCATCCCGCTCGATACGGCAGAACCGCTGACCACGCTGGCCGAAACGCTGCCCGTGCAGATCCGCCAACCGCTGCCCACCGACACCGACGGCCGCGCCTATAGCGTCTTCGTCGGCGACCAGGACGTGACCTGGGCCATCCGGCGGCCCGAAGTGGAGGCATCTGTGTCGCGGGTGTCGGCGTGGCCGGGCGTGCGGCAGGCGCTGGTGGCCCAGCAGCGCAAGGTGGCGGCGGCGGTGGGCCTGCCCGACGGTCCGCCCGGCATCGTCATGGCCGGGCGCGACATCGGCACCGTGGTCCTGCCCGATGCCGGCCGCAAGATCTACCTCGATGCCAGCGCGGAAGAGCGTGCCCGCCGCCGCTACCTGGAGCAGCAGGGCCGCCCCGGCGCCCTCGGCTACGAGCAAACGCTGGACGAAATCGTGCGCCGCGACACCATCGACAGCACGCGCGAGGTCTCGCCCCTGCGCGCTGCCCCCGACGCCATCCGCATCGTCACCGACGGCCTCTCCGTGGCCGAAGTGCTGGCGCGAGTGCTGGCGGCGGTAGGGGCGGGGCCGACCGCGGGCGGGTAGACAGGCGGAGCTTTACATAACGCTAACAGGCCCCGGCAGTGCCGGGGCTTTCTTGCACCTGATCGGGCAACAGCCTACCAGGCCCACTCCTGCTCATCCCAGGTATTTGCCAGGGCGGCGTTGTACAGGAGCGCATCGTCGCCTTGCTCGGCCATCTGGGCAAACTGTTCCTCCCAGCCGGCCCGGACGGGGCGAGCGGGGCGCAGGATCAGGCCGCCGGCCACG
>JAICKM010000525.1 GCA_025927935.1 Chloroflexia bacterium
CGCGCTGATGGGAGGAGTTTACCGGCGTCGCTTGCCAGGGTTAAGCCGATAGCTCCTTGAATGACAACAGTGTTGTAGAGCCTGCAACAAAGGACTCGGGTGACGGCCGAGTCCTTTTCGTTTGCCCCGCTCCACCTCGTTTGTCGGTTTGACCTCCAGAAACGCTGCCGCCGGCCCGCCACGGGCCGCGACCGGCAAAGCTAGTTCCCCGTTATTCATGATCATCGCTCGTGGCCTGGCGCTTCGGCACCGGCTTTAGCCGGGGCGTGCCCGCCTTGCCCGGCGCCGGGCGATCCTCCGCCGCATGGTCCCCGCCGGTTCCCTTGACCGAGTGCAGCGCACGTGGCGCAGGTTCCGGTTCGGGCGGCGCGGCATACGGCAGCATGACCGTGTACTTGCGCGGCAACGGCTCGCCTTCGTACCCGCTATCGCCCTCGCCGCGCTTGCGCTCGATATACTCCAGCGCCGGCGCCAGCGCCCGTTGCAACCGCAAGAGCGGCTCCAACAACCGGCCCAGGTCGCTAACCTGTTGCCGGTTGAGCGGCACTTCCTCGTCCGCGCCCGGCTCGTCCAGGATCGCGGCGGCCCGGCTCAAGTAGGTCGTGAGCAGCCAGTAGCGCCGCTGCGGATCATTCGGGTCCAGCGCCTCTTCCAGCGCCGTTTCGACTCCATGAGCCGGCGCTGGACTCGCCTTCGTGGGCTGGACAGTCGTGGGCGGCGTGGGCGTCTCGTGGCGGCTTACGCGATCCACCGCTTCGTCCACGGTCATGCCCAAGTTGCGCTTCAGCAACTGGGCCACCGCCACCGTTTGCTTGCCGCTCAGATCCTGCTCTTGGATGGCTCGCGCTAGATCCATCTGCAACTCGCGATCATAGCCCACCCGCGACAGGCCCCGCGCCCGCGGCTCGGTGAGCTTGTCGCCCAGCATCGCCTCGATGGCCGGGTCCAGATTGAGCAGCGCGGCGAAACTGCGGATCGTGCGCCCGGAAAGCCCCAAACGCTCGCCGACATACTCGTCTAGCTCGTTCGACGACATACTAGGAGCACTTGCTCCTAAGTCGTTGCGGATCTCCAGAATAGCCCGCGCGAATTCCAGGTCGGTCAGGTCTTTGCGCTGGCGATTCTCGATGACCCGGTCGAGCCGCAGCACGGTTTCTTCCAGTTCGACCACCAGCGCCGGAACGGTCTTCCGGCGTGCGGCGCGCGCCGCGCGGAGCCGTCGCTCCCCGGTCACGACAAAATAGCCGCCTTCAGGCCGCCGTTGCACGGTAATGGGTTGCAAGATGCCGCGCTGTTCGACGGAGGCGATCAACTCGTTCATCGCCTCTTCGTCAAAGTGCTTGCGCGGCTGCCGGGGATCGGTATGGATTAGCTCGATATCCATCTCTTTGGCGTTGCGCAGCGGCTGCACACCTTCTTCGGGGCTCGCCGCGATGATGCGCTTCCAGGCATCCTGGGGCACGCGTTGCCGTCCGCTCATGCTTGCGCCTCACGTTTCGCCGGTCCGGCGCCGCTCTTGCGGACCCGCGCGGCAGGTGGCACGGGCGCCGGGGCGGGTGCAGCCCCCGGCTCGTCGGCGACGATCTCGGCGGCGAGTTCCTGATAGCAGCGGGCCACCGGCGAATTGCGCGCATAGAGCCGGATCGGGACCCCCTGCCCCGGCGCCTCCGCCGCCACCACCCCATAGCGGATCACCGACTTGAAGACACGCCCCGAATAGACCTGCCCGATGTTCGCCAGGATCTCCTTATTCAGGTTGCTGCGCGAGTCGTACATGGTCGGCAGAATACCCAACACCTTGATGTCGGGGTTCAACTGCGCCACTTCGTTGATGGTAGACAGCAGGCGATGCACCCCGCGCAGGGAGAGCAGATGCGTTTGCAGCGGGATCAGCACTTCGGTCGCCGCGACGAAGGCGTTGACTGTCAGCAAGGTCAGGCTGGGCGGGCAATCGATCAGTATATAATCATAGTCCGCGACAATCGGCGCCAGCGCGTCGCGCAACACCCGCTCGCGAGTGTAGTTGCGGAACAGGTCCAGTTCGGCGGCGGCCAGGTCGAGGTTCGACGGCACCAGCTCCATGCCTTCGACGGGCGTCTTATAGATAATCTCGGTGATGTTGCCTTCGCGGCGCACCATGACATTATATAAGGTAAGGTCGAGTTCTTCGGGATCGATGCCCAGCGAATAGGTCGCCGCAGCCTGCGGATCGAGATCGATTAGCAGCACATGGCGGCCCAGGGCGGCGAGTTCCGCGCCCAGGTTGACGGTGGTGGTCGTCTTGCCGACGCCGCCCTTTTGATTGGCGATGGCGATGATCCGCGTCTGGTGCGGGCGCCCGTCCGTGGTGTTTGTCACCGGCATCTCCCCTAGGCCGCCGTGATTCGCCATTCGTTCTGGATGGTGCTCAGCAGATCCAGCGCGCGCCGCAGACTGTTGGCATGGAACTCCAGCACATAATGGTCGTGCTCGATCAGGATCGCCCGGATCTCGATCAGATGCAGGCCGGCCTTTTGCAGCACCAGCACCCGCTCCAGCAGATCCAGGTCGGCCCCGGTATAGAGGCGCGGTCCCTGATCGTCATCCTCGGCGCCGTTACCGCCGACACGCTGGACGCGCAGATCGAGCTTTTCCTCGATATTACGCAGCACCCGCGCGGTCGTATCGTGACCACGGTCGGCCAGGAGGGCCAGCGCTTCCTGGGTAGTATACACACGATTAGTCATGGCTCGCCTTTGGTTACGTATCCCCTTAATTTCGCGGCCAAGCATATGGGATCGTGAAAATAGTCGCTTAGTCCCGCGTGAGTCATATTATACCCGGTTCCCGGTGCCTGTCAAATTCCTGCTACTGTGATGCCATGCCAACGTACTAACACGTTGATAAGCTATTAGACCGGACATCGGTGTCAAACCTATTGACTTCACCTATGTTTTGCAGTAGTATTGACATCAATGTCAACCCTACCGTTGCAGCCTGGTTGCAGCAATTTTGGTGCGCCGGCTTGGCGCGGCGTGGCGAGACACCGCGAGTGGTCAGCGGTGATAAGCGAGGTACTTAATGGCGAGTCAATACCAGAAACTGGCGATGGCCTTCTTCCATCCTTCGCTACGCGAGGATCCCTTTAATCCGGAAGACAGCGCGCGCTACTTCTATCTGGCCGATCAGTACCGCGAAGCCCTGGACCTCCTGCTGCGCCACGTCTTGCGCCGGGGCGGTCTCTCCATTATCTATGGTGATGTTGGCCTGGGCAAGAGCAGCCTGCTCGCCGTGCTCCGCCAGCGTGCTCGCACCAGCGACAACTTCAAGCAGTATGTACTCGGCGAAATCCTCGATCCCTCGCAGGTGACGGACGCCGAGTTCACCCGCCAGTTGTTGCTGGCCTTTGAGCAGAAGCCCTACGGCAGCACGCGCTCCGATCTCAGCGACCAGTTCACCATCTTCTTGCAGCGTCAGGCCCGCGAGGGCAAGGTGCCGCTGCTGGTCATTGACGAGGGCCAGTGCCTGTCCTATGACGGCCTGGAGCGGCTGCGCATCTTCCTGAACTACTCGCTCGACGATCACCGCATCCTGCAAATCATCATTTTCGGCCAGCTCGAATTGCAGGAGAAGGTCGCCAAGAAGCGCAATCTGGCCTCGCGCGTGCGCTTCACCATGACCCTGGAGCCGCTGCGCTCCGTCGGGCAGGTGGGCGATCTCATCGAGTACCGCCTGCGGACCGCCGGCCTGGCGCCGGGCGTGCAATTATTTGCCCCTGGCGCCATCGAAGCGGTATATAAGTACTCAGCCGGCATACCGCGGCATATCGTCAATATCTGCTCGCTCTGCTTCGACCAGGCGCCTCTGCTGAATAAGCGCCAGATCGACGCCGAAATCGTCGAGCATGTGGCTACCCGCCTGATGCAGAAAGGAACCCTGACCGATGGACGATGAGTCGAACGGCCGTCCCTCGCGCTACTGGATCGAGGATCAGATGGCGAACGACCGTGCGCGCGAAGGCGAAGGCCGGCTCAAGCAGGTCGCGGTCTACTACTATCCCAAGCAGTTGATCCCCCTGGACGAGCATCTGTCCCGCCTGAACAGCCGCACCCGCGCCTATGATGGGCTGAAAATCAACCGCAGCACCTACTTGCGGCTCTGCGGCGCCGTGCTGATGGACCTGCTCAACGACCCCGCCTTCGCCGGCAACATGTTCGACCGGCTCTATGAAGAGGCGGAACTCGAACAGCGCCTGCGCGATAAGCTGCGCGACCTGATGGAGTTGCAACGCGCCTATCAGGAAGGCACCCTCCGCCCGGTCCTGCCGGAGATCTAGCTCTCCGGCCAGGATCGCTGCCTCGTTCCCTCTCTGGTCGTCCACTAATATGCTAATACCCCAATATACCGGTTTATTAGGTTGCTGTTACACTGTTAGTATTTGTGCTTTCATCCTACGCCCGCTCAGCTTACGCCGGGCGCTTTCCTCGGGTCTGCTATCCGGAAGTCGTTATGAGCGTGTCGTTATCCGCTGTGTGAAGCGCTGCATCTCGCGTGGTGAGCGGATGCAAATGATCCGCTTGCTGCCCTCCATCTCCGCGATCAAGGGCAGCAACTCAGGCCGGTAGAGCCGATGCACCCGCCATATAACTTGCAACATCCGGCCTGTGACCGGCAGCAGCGGGCAGCCGGATGACCCGGCCGGCTGGGGTTGGACCACACTCAGCGCCTGCCGCTTCAACGCCCACCACAGGTGCACGCGGAGCGGATGATCGACCAGGATGATCGTGTCGGCGGCGGTGAAGCGGGCGCATATTAGATCCAGCTCCTCCAGCCGTCGATAATCCAGCGCTCCTGGGGCAGCACCGCCGCGTGCCAGGCGGCGATCACCTCCTGCGGCGCCCGAACCCATCCAGGCTGCCACTGGATCGGGTCCACGGGGTGGTAGGGCAGATCGAAGGCGCGGCTTAACTGAATTGCCAGGGTCGATTTGCCTCCGCCGCCATTGCGATGATCGCCACTCGGTATATTGGGCTGTTCATCAGTAGTCTCCGGAGTATTAGCGCAGCCTTATCGACTCCTGGCATTGCATGATTTTCTCAGATCTGTTTTGCAATCCTGACATCGATGTTAGGTAAAGCCGCGATCATCCCTGGCAGTATGTATTCAGAGAGCCAGAAGAACTTGGCATGTTA
>JAICKM010000333.1 GCA_025927935.1 Chloroflexia bacterium
GGATGTGAGTAACAGCGCGTTGAGCGCGGGCCAGGTGGGCCTGTATGCCTGGGCCGACAGCGGCACCCGCTTCGACAACGTCCGCGTGCAGAGCGCGGCCGCCCGCTAGCCTAGAGGAGATCTGCTTTCCATGAAACGAGTGCTCTCACTAGTCACGGGCTTGTTGGCCGTGCTCTCCCTGGGCGGCGCCACGTTGGCCGCCCCACCTAGCGTGCCGGCTAGCCCCGGCGCCGGCCCGGCCGCGGCCACCTTCCCCAACCCCAAGCGCGCGTCCGCTCCGAACACGGGCACCACCGCCGCCGCCATCGGCGCGCTGAGCAATGGAGCGGTCAGCGTGGGATGGGGGCAGAACAACAGCATCGACCTCAACATAGCTTCCAACACTTCGCTTTTTGGCGACTTCCTCCCGCCACAGGCACTCGACTCAGCGCCCGGCAAAACCGGCAACATCCGCATCCGTCATGACTCACTGGGCCGGCTACATGCCATCTGGTTCCACGGTAACTCGGATGCGTCAGCCGTTATCTATCATGCGGTAAGGCAACCGGGCAGTAACACCTGGAGCGGCGTTGCACCCATCGGCGTCACAGCGACGGGGAGCGATTCGCCCTATAAAGTCGACGACCTGGCGATTGGGGCCGACAACCGGATCTATGTGGTCTGGGGCAAGAACAATGTCGGCGCGCGGATTACTTCCTCGGCTGACGGTGTAAACTGGACGCCCGCCGAAACGGTGCCGGGGCCATTCACCGGCACCGCCGCCGATTTTGCCATCGGCGTCAGCGCGAACGGCACCATTGTGGTGGGCTGGTTTGAGCGCGAGTCCACCGACATCATCACCCAGATGAAACCACCCGGCGGCGCCTGGAGCGCGCGGACCGACATTTCCGTCCGGCCCGGCGTCAGCGCCCAGAGCTATACTCCCCGCTTCGCGGCCGGGCCGGACGGGGGGCTGCGCGTGATCTGGAACGAAGTGGACCCGAACAACACCGTCTGCGAAGGCCGCGGCTGCCGCGACGTGTGGTATCGCGAATGGTCGCCCGTCAGCGGGTGGAGTCCCCAGTTGGTGCAACTCTTCAGTACGCCCGGCGAGACCAACGGCTACAATATCGCGGTCGGCCCCGACGGAGATTCGTATATCACCTTCGACGACGACTCGAATCGCCCCAGCAAGGACGTGACGACCTATTACATGCACGGGCGCGGCACTAACTTCACCGCACCGGTCGCCGTGGTGCCGCAGTGGGGGTTGGCGAGTTCGCGCTTCCCGGATATCGACGTGAACGGCGGAGCAGCGCACTTGGCGCTCAACAGCAATGTGAGCGGCCTCTTCGACCCGTATTACACCTACACGGCGATCAACACTACGCCCCAGCCGACCGCCACTCCACAACCGACCAATACCCCGCACGTTTGCATCCCCGGCCAGTTTGACGACGTGCCGGTGGGATCGCCTTTCTACACCTGGATCACTGATCTGGTAGCCCATCACGCGATCTCCGGCTACAGCGACTGCACCTTCCGGCCCAGCGCCACCATCACGCGCGGGCAGGTCGCCAAAGTGCTCGTCCTGGGCTTTGGCTTGCCGCTGGTGAATCCACCGCAGGCGCATTTCTCGGACGTGCCGGTCGGCTCGGCGTTCTATCAGTACGTCGAGACGGCCTTCGCCCGGAACATCATCTCCGGGTACGCCGACGGCACCTTCCGTCCGGCCAGTAACGTCACGCGCGGCCAGTTGACCAAGATGGTGTCGCTGGGTCGCGGCTGGCCGCTACTGAACCCGGCCAATCCGACCTTCACCGATGTGGGTATCCATGACACGTTCTATACCTACATTGAGACGGCCTATGCCCAGGGCGTGATCTCCGGCTACAGCGACCATACCTTCCGCTCGTCGGCCACCGCGACGCGCGGCCAGGGCGCCAAGATCATCGACATCTCGATCACCGCCGGGCCGACGCCGACGCGCGTCCCGCCGACCAACACGCCGGTCCCGCCGACCAACACGCCGGTGCCGCCGGCCACGAACACCCCCGTGCCGCAGCCGACCAATACCGTCCCCCCACAGGCGACCAACACACCTATCGGGCCGACGGCCACGCCGGTGAACACCAGTACCCCGGCGCCGAGCAACACGCCCACCGACACGCCCACGGTGACAGCCACGCCGACCTCCACCACGCCCACGCCGGTGATCACCGAGTTTGTGCCCGGCTCGGCGGAGGAGTTCGATACCTACAACCAGATCAATATGACCGGCCAGTACTTCGGCACCATCACCGGGACGGTGACGGTGAACGACGTGCTGGCTAGCGTTGATCTCTGGAGTCCTACCCTGATTGTGTTCCGCATGGGGCCGAACACGCCCGCGCGCAACACGACGACAGTGCAGGTGACGACGGCCGATAACCTGAGCGCCACCAGCAATCTGTTCCAGGTCTACGCGCGCATCCACCCCTACGTGACCTCGTACACTCCGTCGCAAATCCGGCAGGGCGATACGACGACGCAGGTCACGATGCGCGGCATCCGCTTCGGCGTCAACGGCTCGATTATGCTCGGCGGCACGGCCAATGCCATCATCGACTCGTGGAGCGACACGATGATCGTCTTCCGCGCACCCGCCGATACGCCCGCCTTCAGTCCGATTTACGTCCACGTCAACTCGGTGCAGAACGGGCAGTACAAGGAGTACGGCCTGTTCAGCGTCGTCGGCCCGCCGCTCAGTCCCACGCCGACGCCGGTGGGGGCCACCGCGACGGCGACATCGACACCGATTGCCCTGCGACGCTAGACCGCGCCGCTTGGTCGATTCGCGGCGCCGGGCTGCTGTTGCCAGCAGCCCGGCGCTTACTTTTTACCGGGCATAATCTGGACATGGCCCGGCGCGGTCGGGTATAATGGGAGGATTCAGCGCAAGGAGTCCCGGTTGCCGGATGTTATTTAATAGTATTTATTACGCGTTTTTCCTGCCCGTGGTCCTGGCCCTTTACTGGGCCGTCCCACGCCGGGTGCGCTACCCCCTCTTGCTCGTCGCCAGCTACCTGTTCTACATGAACTGGTTCCCGATCTATATCGGGCTGATCCTGGCGCTCACCGTGGTCAATTACGGCTTTGGCTTTCTCATCGCCCGGCAGCGCAGCCGCGCCTGGCTAGCCCTGGCCGTCGCCGTGGACCTCGGCGTGCTGGGCTATTTCAAGTACGCCAACTTCTTCATCGGCACGGCGCGCGATCTGGGAGTGGACATTCCCACCGCGAGTATCCTGCTGCCGCTAGGCATCTCGTTCTTCACCTTCGAGTTCATTCATTATGTGGTCGATGTCTGGCGGGGCAGCCCCCCCGTGCGCAACTTCGTCCACTTCGCCCTGTTCGCCGCCTTCTTCCCCACGCAGATCGCCGGGCCGATCAAGCGCTTCCAGGCATTCGTCCACCAGGTCGAGGAGTATCCGCGCTTTAACGCGGCGCTGGCAATCGACGGCGTGCATCTGATCGCCCGCGGGATGATCAAGAAGGCCATCCTGGCCGACAACCTGGCCCGCATCGCCAACCAGGGCTTCGATCACCCGCTGACACTCAGCACGGCCAGTTCCTGGCTGGCCGTCTACGCCTTCGCGTTCCAGATTTTCTTCGACTTTTCGGGCTACACCGACATCGGGCGGGGATCGGCGCAGTTGTTCGGCTTCACCGTGCCGGAGAACTTCGCCGCGCCCTACCTGTCCCGCAACCTGTCCGATTTCTGGCGGCGCTGGCATATGTCGCTGTCGTCGTGGCTGCGCGACTATCTGTTCATCCCGCTGGGCGGCTCGCGTGGCTCGAAGCTGCAAACGTATCGCAACCTGTTCCTGACCATGGCCCTGGGCGGCATGTGGCACGGCGCGGCCTGGCATTTCCTGGTCTGGGGGTCGTTCCAGGGTGTGGGGCTGGCGGGGCTGCGCTGGCTGGGCGACCGGGGTATCGTGCCGCGCAAGGGCGATCCCTTCCCCGGCGAGGCGCCACCACCGAGCCGCCTCGCCCGCTGGCGCGATCCCGTCTGGACGCTGCTGGCCGTGGCGCTCACGTTCCAGTTCACCTGCATCGGCTGGGTGCTGTTCCGCGCCAATACCCTGGAGGCGGCCGGGCAGATGTTCAGCCGCATGTTCCTGCCCGTGCGCGGCGAGGCGGTCTACAGCCAGAACGACATTACGCTGGTGATCGCCGTCGTGATCGGCTATTTCGCCCTGGTGGGCGGGGCCGGGTGGCTGCAACGCACTCTGTCGGGCGCGCGCTGGAGCGCAATTCAGCGCACCGCCTGGAATCTGCGGCCGGTCCTATATGCCGCGGCGCTCGTCTGGATGGTCGTATTCCCGGCGGACGCGCAGCGCTTTATCTATTTCCAGTTCTAGAGGACACCGTAGCATCATGGCCGGTTTGATCGAGACAACCGAAACGCCCCCCGCCGCCCCGGAACGCGCTGCCGGCGGCTGGAGTATCGTGCGCCGCCGGCTCCTGCCGCAGGCGCTGGTGGTGCTGGCCCTGCTGATCGTCGTCGATGTGGTGGTAGCCCTGGGGGTCGAGCCGTTGTCCCTGTTCGATAAAAGCTCGAAAGCCTCGACCGCTATCGGCCGTGTCGCCCTCTATCACGGCTTTCCCACGACGCCCGACGTGATCCTGATGGGCAACTCGCGCGTGCAGGCCGGACTCGACCCGTCGCTGCTCGTGCACCGGGCGGCAGACCAGTTCCAGCAGCCGGTCAGTGTCCTGAACCTGGGCCTGGTGGGCGGCACGCCCCAGCCCAACTACTGGCTGCTCAAGAACATCATTCAATCAAATAAGCAACCTAAGCTGATCATCTACGGGGCCACCGAATTCGAGTTCAATCCCAACTCCAAAGTCGAGCGTTGGAACTATGCCGACGAATTGGCGACGCTGGGCGATTACGGCGACATCTTCCCGGACATGAGCCAGCACATCGACATGCAGCTCAACTTCCTGATTGGCCGGGTCTGGCAGCTCTACCGCTACCGCAACGCGCTCAACATCCTGATCCCCGATACACTCTATCCCGACGGCACCGCCACGTCCGACGCGCCGGTCGAAGACGCCCTGGGCTTTATCCCCATCAACCACGTCATGAACTCGATTGACGTGCGCAAGATGCGCTATACCTATCTGGAAGATCCCGGCTACGTGCGGAACTACACGGTGCAGGGCTATGAGGCCGACCGCTTCGAGCAACTGCTGCAACTGGCCCAGGCCCGCGGCATCCGCATGATCGTGATCAACATGCCGATCACGCGCGTCCACGAGACCTTCCTGCCCCCCGGCGGCTACGATTCCTACCGCAACTACCTGAAGACGATCACGGCCAAGTACGGGGTGGAATTCGTGGACTATAACAACCATGACCTGTGGACCGAGCCGGACGACTTCGCCGACACGCACCACATGAACCGCGTGGGCGCCAAAAAGCTATCGCAACTGGTCAGCCAGCAAGTGGTGATCCCCGCGTTGCGGGAGTTGGGCTGGAAGTAATCACCCGCCGAGGCGGAATCCCTCAGCCTACCTGGCCGGTGATGCTGTTCACGTCGAGGTAGAGGCGTTCGCCGAGGATTTCGCCGTTGCGGAAGGGGAAGTAGATCACCAGGTCGAATTCGATGTGGCGCCCGCTGGGAGGGATGCCGAACAGCGGCCCGGTGTGCGTGCCACGTACATGCGACTCCTCGACCACGTAATGCTCGTCGGCTACCCGCGAGCGCAGGTCCAGCTTCACGTCGGGCAGCGCCGTCCACAGGCCCTGGTAGAACTCGCGGATCTCGTCCTTGCCGTGCCAGAACTTCTTCAGCGGCACGATCTCGTAGACCGCGTCGTCGGCCAGGGTGGCGATCAGCCGGTCCAGATCGCGGCGGTTCTCGGCCAGCACATGCTCCAGCCAGCGGCGAATATTGCGCTCGGTCACGGTCATCGACATGGGATAGCTCCTTTGCTAAGGCCCAGGCGGCAGTTTGCGCCCGCATTATAAGCCGCGACCCAGAACACGTCAACACGGCACGGCAACGCCGCACCCCGGCCCAGATCCATGCGCCCCGATTAACCGACCGGGCGGCCCTTCCAGGTCACGCCGCCGCGGCGGCTCAGGCGGGCTGAATTGAGGCTGATCGCCAGCAGCAGGGCGATGCTCAGCGGGTGGAGCAGCGTGTCCAGGGGCCGGTCGCCGAAGCGCCGCGCCAGCACCAGGCGGGTCAGCACGGCCAGTGCGTACTGCCCCAGGGGCAGGGCCACCAGTAGCCCGCTGGTGGACGTAGACACGCTGCCTGACGGCGGGAGCAGGCCCAGGACCGCCGCCGCCGCCCAGAGCGGCGGCAACACCCACAGGACCAGACAAACCCCTAGCGCGCTGCTCAGGAAGAGCCAGGAGTGGTTGAAGAAGGCGAACAGGTTTTTGGAGAACCCGGCCCAGACCTCGCGGGCGCTGCCGTACATCCGGCAGGCGATCAGTCCGTTGCCGTCGGCCAGGGCAATGCGATAGCCCGCGACCTTCACGGCGCGCGCCAGGCCCACATCCTCCAGCACATTGGCCCGCACCGCGGCGTGCCCGCCGCAGGCCAGGTAAGCATCGCGGCGGAAGAGCAGGAATTGGCCGTTGGCGGCGGCAAAGGCGGGCGCCCGCAGCCGGGTCATGAGCGGCAGCGGCAGCAGCACGTACACGGCGAAGTGCTGCATCAGCGGCACAATCAGGCGCTCGGCTAGGGTGCCGGTGATCTGGTCCGGGAAGATGGACAGCAGCCCGACTCGGTGGGCGATCAGGGTGGCGACGGCGTGGCCGATCAGCGCGGGCGCGTGGCGCACGTCGGCGTCGGTGAACAGCAGCAGGTCGCCGCGGGCGGCATCAGCCAACTGGCGGCAGGCGTTGGCCTTGCCCAGCCAGCCGGGCAGCAACGGCCCGCCATGCAGCACGCGCAGCCGGGCATCAGCGGCGGCCAGGCGGGCCAGGATGGCGCCGGTGCCGTCGCTGGAGTGATCGTCCAGCGCCAGCACCTCGAACGCCGGGTAGTCTGAGGCGAGCAGCGCCTGGATGCAGGGTTCGATGTGGGCCGCCTCGTCGCGGGCGGGCACCAGCACCGAAACGAAGGGCGCATCGGCGGCGGCGGGCGGCGGATAGCGCCGGATGTCCGGCAGGACGCGCATGTTGATCAGCAGCAGGCCGAACAGCGCCAGCAGGAACGACAGCACGACAGCGTGGTAGATGCCCAGGGGGGAAAGCGCGGCGAGCAGGTCGCTCACGGCGCGGGGGGGCCGGGGTCGCGCCCGACCAGGCGCACCGCGGTGCGCTGCACCTGCTCAAAGACTCGATTAATCGAGGCCCGCCCCCGCATCAGCGGCACGTAGCCGGGCAGGGGACGCGAAATGTCGCCGTTGGTCAGTTCGTCCTGCAAGCGGTCGTCCTCCGCCGTCAGCGCGTCGTCGATCCAGCGCGTGATCTCGCGGGTGGTGTGCCGCTCGGTTTCCGCGAGGTGCAAAGGTGCACCCACGCGGATGAAGATCTCGGCC
>JAICKM010001054.1 GCA_025927935.1 Chloroflexia bacterium
GCCGGTGGCTGTAGAAGATATCCACATACTCCAGGCCCATCCGCTTGAGGCTCTGGTCCAGGCTGGTCAGCAGATACTTGCGGGACCCCCAGTCCCCATACGGCCCCGGCCACATCCCGTACCCCGCCTTGGTGGAGATAATCAATTCATCCCGATGGGATATCAGGTCGCCCCGGAGAATACGGCCGAAGGTGGCTTCTGCGGAGCCGGGCGGCGGCCCATAGTTGTTGGCGAGGTCGAAATGCGTAATGCCCAGATCAAAGGCCCGCCAGACCATGGCGCGGGCGGTTTCAAACGGGTCAACCCCGCCGAAATTGTGCCAGAGGCCGAGGGATACCGCAGGTAGCAGCAGGCCGCTGCGGCCCGCCCGCCGGTAGGTCATGGTATCGTAGCGTTGGGCTGCCGGATCATTCATGCGTTCCATCCTTTTCCTGGGGCTGTGGTCGGTTGCCGGGTCTATTACGCGTCCTGGAGCAGCAAGAAGTACGCCATCTCCCGCAGTGCCCCCAGTAGTCTGTCACAGGGTGCTTGTTACTCCTGGCCCTGCGAAGAGTCTCCTTCTTTGGGCTACGAGACGGCGATTCTTCGCTACGCTCAGAATGACAATGCGATTGTGACAGATTACCCAGGACGGCTATGGTACAATGCAGGAGAATGGAGTACGGCGCCGGCACACCCCACGGAATCCGCGACGATCACGGGCGGCTCACACGCCGCCCAGCCTGAGAGGAGGGCCACGCATGGACGAATCGGCCAACGGCGCGACGCCGGACCGCGGCTTTGACCCGGTGGCCGAGGACGCGCCGGACGGCGATCCCCGCTACCCGGCGGCGCTCCACGAGGTGCTGATCCCCAGCGGCGAGGCGCGCATGCTGGGCGTGCTGCTGGGGGCGGCCGGCGCGGGACCGCACCCCACGCTAGTGCTGCTGCACGGCTTCCCCGGCGATGAGCGCAACTTCGACCTGGCCCACATCGTGCGCCGCGCCGGGTGGAATGTGCTCGTGTTCCACTACCGGGGCGCCTGGGGCAGCCCCGGCCGCTTCGGCTTCGCCCATGTGCTGGAGGACGTGGCCGCCGCGCTGGCATTCCTGCGCGATCCGGCGCGGGCGGCGACCTATCGCGCCGACCCGGCCCGCATTGTCCTGGTGGGCCACAGCATGGGCGGATTCGCCGCGCTGGTGGTAGCGGCCCGCGACCCGGCCATCCGCGCGGTCGGGGCGTTCGCGCCGATCAACCTGGGCCTGCTGGGCGCCGAGGTGGCCGAGTTGCCCTGGCTGGAAGAAGTCGCCACGGCCAACTTCGCCGGGCTGATGGCCCCGCTGGCGGGCACCTCGGCGGCGGCGCTCGTGCAGGAGACGGCAACGCAGGCGGCGGCCTGGGACCTGCGCGCCCTGGCCCCGGCGCTGGCCGGGCGCCCCCTGCTGCTGGTGGGCGCCGAGCGCGACACCGATACGCCGCTCGACCTGCACTACACCCCGCTGGCCGCCGCCCTGGCCGCCCCGGACGCCACCCACCTGACCACCCACGTCCTTGATGCCGACCACCTCTTCTCCGGGCGGCGCGTGGCCCTGGCCCGCGTGCTGCTGGCCTGGCTCGCCGGCCCGGTGGCGCGCGGCCCGCGCGGATAGCCCCCGTGCATCCCGGCGGACGACCGGCCTAACCCCCCTGCCCCCCCTTCCCGGCGCGGGCAGGGGGGAATCGCCGGCGCGCGGGAAAGTGACTCCCCTCCCCGCCGCGGGGAGGGGCGGGGGGAGAGGTTGGCGCACCCCGCATTTATATCCAGTTTAAGAAAACGTGCTATGCTAA
>JAICKM010000495.1 GCA_025927935.1 Chloroflexia bacterium
AGGCGGCGGATCGCGGCCAGCATCTCCAGCAAATCGTCGCCGGGCATCTGTGCGTCGCGGCTTAAGAATTGCAGCACGCCCAGCACTGCGTCGCCCTGCATGACGGGCAGGGCGCAGGCGCCGCGCAGGCCCACGTCCGCAAAGAACGCCGCGTCCGGCGTGGTCTGCCGCTCAGCGATATCCGCAACCCATGCGGGCTGCGCTGAGGCCCAGACCACGCCGGGTAAGCCGGCGCCCGCTGTTAGCTGCATTGCTGCCGGCGCAGCGGCCGGCACCGCGGGCGCATCCGGCCCGTGGGACACCAGGCCCTGATTGCGCAGGGTCGCGCCGGAAGGATCGACCATCCAGATCACGCCCGTATCCCAGCCCAGGGTATCGAGAACGGCCTCGACCACGCGCGGGAGGGCCGCGGACAACTGGTTGCTGTCGGTGAGGATGCGGGCCACCGCGTGCTGCCCGGCCAGGCGTTGCGCGGCGTGCCGCTGCCGCGTGACATCACGGAAGTACCAGATGCGGCCCCAGATCTCGCCCGCCGGCGACAGCACCGGCGCGACATAGCGGTCGATGATCCGCCCGTCTTTTAAGCCGACTTCCGCGCGGCGGGTATCCTTGAGATGCTGCGGCGTATACAACTCGCTGAGATCGGCACGAAACTCCTCCGGGCGCTGGAGCAACGGCAGCACCGCCTCGACCAGCGCCGCCGGTCCCAGCTTGCGCGCGGTTTCCGGTGTCAGCCCCCACATGGCGCAAAACGGCCCATTCACGCTGACCGTGCGCCGCTCGGCATCCGTCACCAGGATGCCGTCGATGGCCGCCTCTTGCTCGGCGACCAGCAGCGCATTGCTCCACTGCAACGCGGCCTCGGCCCGCTGGCGCTCCGTCACCTCCGTTTGTAGGTCCTGGTTGGCGTGGACCAGATCGGCGGTGCGCCGCTGGATGCGCACTTCGAGTTCGTCTCGCAGCCGGCGCAGGTCGTCCTCCGCCTGGCGGCGCTCGCCCAGTTCGCGCTCCAACTGCGCGTTGAGCGTGGAAAGCTCCGCCTTCTGGCCGTTCAACGTGCTGACGAGGCTGCTCAACGAATCGGACAGCACGGCCACTTCGTCGTGTCCCTGGTGGACCGGGATCGTCGCCGCGGCGTCGCCCTGGCGGATACGGTCGGCGGCCCCGGCAATGGCGCGCAGGGGCCGCACCAGCCGCCCTGCCACCAGTCCGCTGAGCGCGGCAAATAAGATGCCCAGCAGAGCGCCGCGGATTAGATCCTCCTGTTGCAGCGAACGGGCCGGGGCCTGGGCGACCGTCGCGCTCTGCCGGACGAGAACGATCCAGGGCACGCTGGGGTTGGTGCGGTCGCCGGTAATCCCGGCATAGCCCGTCAGATACAGCGTGCCGTCGGGCCAGGTTTCGATTTTATAGCCGTTGTGACCGGCGCGCGCCGCTTCGACGCTGCCCAGGGTCAGCGTTTGCGCCTGGCTCTTGAATTCGGGCGGACCCAGTAAGACCGTGCCGTTCTGGGTGAGCACCAGCATTTCGAGGTGTTGGCGAGTCTGCAAGGGTTCCAGCAGCCCGGCCTGGATCGTTTGGCCCCAGGCCCAACTGAGATGGGCGGTGAGTACGCCCGCCGGCTGCCCGTTGAGGTCGTTCACGGGCACCGCCAGGTCGATGAAGCGCAGCGGTTCGCCCGCGGGGTCGGGTGCCGGGTTGGGCAGCAACAGCGCCTGATCGGCCTGACCGACGTAGGGTGCCTGCTGGCCGTTGACAAACCACTTGCGTTGCGACGAGTCGTTGCCTTCCAGGAGCCGGCGCGTGCTGACGACGATGATCCCCTGGCTGTTCGCCAGCCCCAGCCACGAATAGTCCGTGTAGGTGTTCTGCAAGCGTTCCAGCAGATCGCGCCTGGCGTCGCGCGGCGCATTCGGGTCGCGGATAGCGTCGAGGGTTGCCAGCACCTGTAGATCGCGGAAGCGTTCCTGGATGCTGGTGTCCAACTGGTTGCTCATATGGAAGGCCACTTCCGCCAGGAACTGGCCGCTGTCGGCGGTAATTTGCGCGCTGGTGTTGTAGCCGGCCGCCAGGCTGATCAAGATAGAGGTCACGAAGGCGACCAGGCCCAGGGCTAACCCCAGGCGCGCGCTAAAGCTGTAACGAGGATCCAGCCGCGCCGCGAGGCGCCGCGTGGATCCGCGGGTTCCCATCACTCCCATTTCTCCTCGTTCTTGATCATTTACAGCGGCACAAACCGCGCTCGTGATAGCCACGGGTCGCCGCCTGGTACGTGCCGGGTCTTGGAGCATCCGCCTGGTGCCGGCGCCGCCGTTGGACCGGTGGCGGATGGGTGCGTACCGATTCATTGCCGCAAAAGGGCAAAAGTTTCGCAGCCCCGGCAATCATTACGGGGCTGCCCCGCGATCCAGCAGCGCCTGGATTTTACCGACCAACCGGGCGAAGTCCACGGGTTTGGTATCGTATTCGTCGCAGCCGGCGGCCAGGCAGGACTCACGGTCGCCGGCCATGGCATGCGCCGTCAACGCGATCACCGGGATGGTGCGGGTTTCGGGCGCCGCCTTCAGGCGCCGGGTCGCGGTCCACCCATCCATGACCGGCAAACTCATATCCAGGAGGATGAGATCGGGGTGTTCCGCCTGGGCGCGGGCCACGCCTTCCGCTCCGTCCACGGCGACCGAGATCTGATAGCCCCGCCGTTGGAGCCGCCGGGCCATCATCTCCCGGATCATGTCGTTGTCTTCCACCAGCAGAATTTTCGACATCGCCCCCTCCGAGGTTGCGTCTCGCCGGCTAACGATACCATAGAAGGCGCTGTAGAGCAACCCGGCCATCCGGCATCCGGTCGTACACCGATAGTGGGCACCGCGAAGACGCGCAGGACGCGAAGAACAAAACTCATATCAATAATCATCTCAATAATTTTCGCGTTCTTCGTTCCTGCGCGGTGAAATTCTGAACGGCTGCACAGCCGGTGGGCTGCATTACAGCCACGGCGGCCGATCCCCGGTATAGTAGGAAAAACGCCACATCGCGGCGGCGCCATCCCGCGCCGCCGTTTAGTATGGGCTGGGGTGTAGAACCGATCACCCGATTCATGCGTACATCCTGGGGAGGACCGACGCAACCATGTCGTTCGAGATCGAATGTGTAACCGAGTTCGCGGCCGCACCGGGGCCGGATGCGTGGGATCAGATCCTGGCCCGCTCGGCGGCCGATCCGCTGTTTCTCAGCCGTCCGTTCCAGGAAGCCTGGTGGTGTACTTTCTGTTGTAACCCGAGCGCGAGCTGTCAACTCGCGCTCTTGTTGCTGCGGGAAGGGGGCACCCTGGTTGGGGTGGCCCCTTTCTATTTGTCCACGGTTGATGACGCTGCCTGGGCCGAAGAGACGAGTCGCGCTGCCGATTGGCAGCGTATCGTGGCCCGCGCGGCGGCCCAGGCGGACCCGGCGGTGGGCTTGCCGGAGGGCCGGACGGCCGCGGGCGAAGCGGCGGCCACGGATGCCGCGCCGCCCGATGCCGCGCCCCGCCCCGGCGAGCGGGTACTCCGCCTGGTTGGCGGGGTGGCCGTGGCCGATTATTTGAATATCATCGCCCCGCTGGGGCGCGAGTGTGCAGCCTGGGCGGCTGTGCTGGCCTACTGGGCCGGCCGCGCCGCCGATTGGGATGTGCTGGACCTGCATTCGCTCCCGGCGGCCACCGCGACCTCGGCCCGCTGCGCGGCGGCCTCCTACGGCACGGTCTGGTGGGGCGTCGAGGAGACCTGCCCGGTACTGGCCTTGCCCCCCGCCTGGGACGACTACCTGGCCGCGTTGGGCAAGAAGGATCGCCACGAGCTACGGCGCAAGCTGCGCCGGGCGGAATCGTATCCCGATCCGCTGACGTGGAAGGTGGTCAATAGTGGGCCTGGGTTGGCCGCCGCGCTGGAGACGTTTATCGCGTTGCACCGCCGCAGCGACGAAGCCAAGGCCCGCTTCATGACGCCCGTCATGGAGATGTTCTTCCATCGGTTGTTAACTACCCTGGCGCCCACCGGCTGGCTGGAGGTCGCCACGCTCTACGCGGACGATCATCCGGTGGCCGCCTACCTGTCGTTCCGGCAGGCGGCACGACTACTGCTTTACAACTCTGGGTATGACCCGCGCTATGGCGGTTATAATACCGGCTTCGCCTTGCTGGTGTATCGCATCCGGCAGGCGATTGAAGAAGGCGTGCAAACCTTCGATTTTCTCCGGGGTGACGAACGCTATAAGTACGACCTGGGCGCCCAGGATCAGTTTATCTATCGTGTCATTATCAGGAAGTGAGTTCATGTCTCGAATAGCGATGCTTAGCGTTCATACGTGTCCCCTGGCGACGCTGGGGGGCAAGGAAACCGGCGGCATGAATGTCTATGTGCGGGAGTTGGCCCGCGAGTTGGGCCGCCGGGGCCAGCAAGTGGATATTTTTACCCGCGCCATCGATCCGCATATCGCTCCGGTGCGCCAGCTCGGGCCGAACGCCCGCGTCATCCACATTCCCGCCGGGCCGGTGGCGCCCTATGATAAAAACGCCATCTACTGCCACCTGCCGGAGTTTGTGCAGCGGGTCGAGGCGTTCCGGGTGCAGGAGGGCATCCAATACGACCTCGTCCACGCGCACTACTGGCTCTCCGGCGTGGCGGGCCATGGCCTGGCAGCGCGCTGGGGCGTGCCCATGGTGCAGATGTTCCACACGCTGGGGCATATGAAGAATGAGGTCGCCAAGCACGACCGGGATCGGGAAGTGGGCCTGCGTATCGCGATGGAAACACGCCTGGTGGCCCAGGCCGACCGCATCGTCTCGCCCACGTCCACCGAGCGCGCGCAACTGGCCTGGTACTACGGCGCCGACCCGGAGCGGATCACGGTGATCCCCTGCGGCGTCGATACGCGTCTGTTCCGCCCGCGTGACCAGCATGCCGCGCGGCAGCGGCTCAACCTGCCGGGCGGGCGCCTGCTGCTCTTCGTCGGGCGCATCGAGCGCCTGAAAGGGATCGATACGCTGCTGGAGGCCGCATCGCTGCTGACGACGCGGCCCGGCTACGATGATCTGCGTGTGCTCATCGTCGGCGGCGATCTGGAGAGCAACGGCGACAACCCGGAGCTACGCCGGGTGCGGCGGCTGGCCGAAGAGTTGTGCATCAACGACCGGGTCGATTTCCTCGGTTCGCAGCCGCAGACCGAACTGCCGTACTTTTATTCGGCAGCCGACCTGACGATCATGCCCTCGCACTACGAGTCGTTCGGCATGGTGGCCCTGGAGTCGATGGCCTGCGGCACGCCGGTCGTCGCCTCGCGCGTAGGCGGGCTGGCCCGGCTGGTCAAGGACGGCGAAACGGGCATCCTGGTGCCGGAGGAGGAGCCGACCGCCCTGGCGATGCAGATCCACGCGACGTTGCAGAATGATTGCGA
>JAICKM010000865.1 GCA_025927935.1 Chloroflexia bacterium
GAAAGCCACCTGGAGGCCCGCCTCTGGAACAGCGTCTTCAACGCCGCCCAGGATGCGCTCGACATCCCGCGCGGCACCATCCGCGCCACCGTGCTCATCGAGACGATCCTGGCCGCCTTCGAGATGGAGGAGATCCTGTTCGAGTTGCGCGAGCACTCCGCCGGGCTGAACGCCGGGCGCTGGGACTACATGTTCAGCGCGATCAAGAAGTTCCGCAACCGCGCTAATCTCATCCTGCCCGACCGCGCCCAGATCACCATGACCGTGCCCTTCATGCGCGCCTATACCGAGTTGCTGGTCAAGTCGTGCCACACGCACGGCGCGCACGCCATCGGCGGCATGGCCGCTTTCATCCCCAACCGCCGCGACCCCGAAGTTACCGAGACGGCGCTAGCGAAGGTCAGCGACGACAAGGAGCGCGAGGCGGGCGACGGCTTCGACGGCACCTGGGTCGCCCACCCCGACCTCGTCCCCGTGGCGATGGCGGAGTTCGACCGCGTGGTGGGCGAGCAGCCGCACCAGAAGGCCCGCCGCCGCGAGGAGGTGCAGGTGCAGGCCGGCCAGTTGCTGGACTTGCACGTACCCGGCGGCAAGATCACCGAAGCAGGCGTGCGCAACAACATCAGCGTGGCGCTGCAATATCTCAACGCCTGGCTGCAAGGCAACGGCGCCGTCGCCATCTTCAACCTGATGGAAGACGCCGCCACCGCCGAGATCTCGCGCGCCCAGCTCTGGCAGTGGCTGCGCCACGGCGCTCAGCTGGACGATGGGCGGCCCTTCACCCCCGATCTTTACAAGCAGTTCCGCCAGGAAGAACGCGCCAAGCTCGGCGGCGCCGCAGCCGAACGCTACAGCGACGCCGTCGCCATCCTCGACAGCCTGGCCCTCGACCCGCAGTTCACCGAGTTCCTAACCCTGCCCGCCTACCAGGAGTTGCCATAAGCACCGGCCCTGGCAAGCGGAGCACCTGGCGTCCACTGTCATTCTGAGCGGAGCGAAGAATCTCGTCTCGTAACACAAACGACGAGACTCTTCGCTGCGCTCAGAGTGACACAAGAACCAACCGTAGCCCTTTTCGTTGTCATTCTGAGCGGAGCGAAGAATCTCGTCTCGTGGGGGATTGCGTAAGAGCCTGCCCCGCCGCTACCCCTTCGCGGCCACCGTCGTGGGTGCGGCAGCCCGCCCGAACAGCCGCACGAACACCGCCGGGGCCAGCCACACCACCCAGAGCAAGATGATCGTGTAACGCAGCAGGTCGGGCAGGATGTCGCCCGGCAGCACGCCGAACACCGGCTTGAGCACCGTGCGCAGCCCGAACGCCACCACCAGGCCGATGGCCGCCATGATCGCCCGCTGCCCATAGCTGCCGAACGCCTCGAAGCCGACCAGCCGCCGCTCCAGCCACCAGCCCAGGATCGTGCCCAGCAGCGCCCCGGCGATCTTGGCCGTGGTGTTCGTCGGGTGGACGGCCAGCAACAGCAGCGGCACGACCAGCGCGCCCGCCAGCCAGGGCAGCGGGATGGGCGGCGCGCGCCGCGCCTGCGCCCCGATCACCGCCAGCGCCCCGGCCACCACCGCCGCGCCGATGAGCCAGCCGCTCACCACGTCGATGGGCCAGTGGACGCCGAGATACAGCCGCGAGAAGCCCACCAGCAGCGTGACGACCACGGCCAGGCCCCAGACCCAGGCCCGGCGCACCAGCCCGGCCAGCGTGCCCCACACCGCCCCGGTGTTCTGCGCGTGCCCGCTCGGCCACCCGCCGCCCAGCGCCGTGTCCGAGTAGAGTTGCACCACCGGCGGTCCCGGTCGCGGTTCGTTCGCCAGGTCCTTCAGCACCTCGTTGAGATACTGCGACCCGAAGAAGACCAGCGCCACGCGCAGCCCGGCCACCCGGCTCACGCACCAGTAGATCAGCGGCACGAACACCAGCAAGAACTCTTCCGACCCCAGAAAGGTCCACGCGCCGAAAAACGCCGTCAGGACCGGGTTCCGCAAGCCCTGCAACCACAACAACAAATCCATGAACGCGACCGGGCCTCCTCCCACAACGTATGATTCGCACCAAACCGCCTCCGGCCATACCGAAGGCGGCTCTACTATACCACACTCGATGGAAAATCGTAGGGGCGGACCCACGTGTCCGCCCTGCCGCCCTACCGCGATGCCCGATCCGCGTAGGGGCGGACCCACGTGTCCGCCCTGCCGCCCCAGATCCCGGCCTCCCCGCAGGTGATCCTCCACGCCCCGCGATCCCGGCAGTGCGGGGCCGAGCGCGCGCCCCACCAGGGCGGACACGCCGGTCCGCCCCTACGATGTCGATTACCGCCTACACTGTAGAGTATAATGGCAGCGGAGGGACGAAATATATGGGCACTCGGTTCCCATTACGCAGCCGGCTAGGGCTACTGCTGACGACGGTCAGCGTGCTGATCATCGCCGGGGTAGTCTATGCCGATACAGTTATCCTGCCCCATGACAACATCCCACCCGATAATGTGCCGCCGACCAAGCTGGCCTTTCTCCGCAATATCGAGGCAACCGAAGTGGCCGTGCAAACCGCGGTGCCCCGCGCCTCGAAGGCAGGCGGGCATCGCCCCTCGCCCCAACCCACCGAAGTATGGCCGGAAGGCATTATGGGCAGCGCGATCGCGCCGCTTCCCTCTGAGTACTACTACGTCAGAAACGCATGGCAAGGCGTCCTTAAAGGCAATCATGTCCAGGTGGCCGTTGGGCTGAACAAGATGGTTACGCCGCCCCGCGGATTCTTGATGGTCTCCACGCTCCGCGTCAATTCCGACGACACGGC
>JAICKM010000189.1 GCA_025927935.1 Chloroflexia bacterium
CGCGCATCGACGCGCGTACTATCGACTGGAGCCAGGTGGAGTACCAGTTCGGCAGCCCCACGCCGCTGGCGTTCAGCCACACGCCGGTCGAGCCGGTGCTGCGCCCGCCCCTGCCCGGCTACCCGAACCCGCAGCCGACCGCCTGGCGCCCGCAGATGCCCTGCTACATGGTGCACACGACCGCCGAGACACATGAGATCATCCGCGGCAACCTGAGCCGCGCGCCCATGTTCAACGGCAGCATCGAGGGCGTGGGGCCGCGCTACTGCCCGTCCATCGAGGACAAGATCGTGCGCTTCGCCCACAAGGAGAGCCACCAACTCTTCCTGGAGCCGGAGGGCTGGGAGACACACGAAGTCTACGTCCAGGGCGCCAACACCAGCCTGCCCGAAGACGTGCAATGGGCCATGCTGCGCTCCATCCCCGGCCTGCAAAACGCGGAAATCATGCGCATCGGTTACGCTGTCGAGTATGATGCCGTACCGAGCACCGAGATCACAGCCGCGCTGGAGACCAAGCGCGTGGCCGGGCTGTTCCTGGCCGGGCAGATCAACGGCACGTCGGGCTACGAGGAGGCCGCCGGGCAGGGTATCCTGGCCGGGATCAACGCCGCGCTGAGCGCGAGCGCCGCCGAGCGCGGTGCGTCCGGCCCGTTCCACCCGCTGAACCCGCGCCCCGCGCCGCTGGCCGCCTGGCCGGAGGATACGCTCAACGGCGACCTGACCCGCGGCATGGCCGCCGCGCTGGACGCGGGCGGGCTGCTGGTGCTGCCGCGCAGCCATTCGTACATCGGCGTGATGGTGGACGACCTGACCACGCACGTGCTGACCGAACCATACCGCCTGTTCACCTCGCGCGCCGAGTACCGCCTGCTGCTGCGCTCCGACAACGCCGACCTGCGCCTGACGCCCCTGGCTTACCACCTGGGCCTTGTGGATCGCGCCCGCTATGAGGCCGTGGAGGCCAAGCGCGAGCGCATCGCCGCCCTGCTGGCCCGGCTGGACGGCATCCGTATCAACCCACTGGCCCCTGAAGCGGCGGCCCTGGCCGCCCAGGGCTGGGCGCTGCCGGAAAGGACCGTCACCGTGGCCGAGTACCTGCGCCGCCCGGAGAGCGATTGGCCGCTGCTGCCCGACTTGGGTCTGACAGACGACGCCGAAGTGGCCGAGCAGGTGACGGTGGCCGCCAAGTACGGCCCCTACATCGAGAAGCAGGAGGCCGAAGTCCGCCGCCTGCAGCGCGTGGAAGAGCGCCGCCTGCCGGAAGACTTCGACTACACGAACGTCCTGGGTATCCGCAACGAGGCGCGCCAGAAGTTCAGCCAGTTCCGCCCGGCCACCATCGGCCAGGCGGCGCGCATCGGCGGCATCACCCCCTCGGATATCGCCGTGCTGCTCGTCGCCCTGGAGCGCGCCAAGGCGCCCAGCGGCGTCTGATCTCGAACCCTGAGCATGACAAGACGGGGGCGGCTCAGTTGAGCCGCCCCCGTGCTATCCGCGGAGCCAACCCTACCCGGCCTGGGCGGGCGCGGGGATGGCGCCAAGCTGCTGCATCATGCCCATGATGTCTTCCTGGTGCCAGACCTCGACGATCTTGCCGTTTTCCAGGCGACTGATGTCGATCCCGCCGATGGTGAACTGCTTGCCGGTGGCCGGCATCCCGGCGAAGTTACCCGTATGCGTCGCCCGCATCGTCCAGCGGTCCACCACCCGGTCGCCCTCGGCGATCAGGTCTTCCAGCGTCATCTGCACGTCCGGGAAAGCCGCGCGGAACATCTGGACGACCTGGTGGTGCCCGTCGTAGTCGGGGGACTGGCCGGGCATGGGGTTATGATCCACCAGGTCCCGGCTCACCAGTTCATCCGCCAGCGCCATGTTACCCTGGCCCCACAGTTCCTCGATATACCGGCGCACGACCGCCTTGTTCTCCTCAACAGACATAGCATAGCCTCCTTGCTAATGCGTGTGTTTACAGACCGGCAACAGCCGCCGGCGCTGTTACATGCTCAGCATAGCGCCGCGCACCGCTCATTTCCCAGCCCAAACGCTGCTCAGTTGGTGGTCACCTGCCGGGCACCCCAGCCCAGGCGCCGGGCCAGTTCCGCCAGCACGACGGCGGCGACGAGCCGGTAGTGATAGGCGCCCGCGCCCGGCAGGTCGAGCGCCACGTGCTGCACCGTGCGCGCCATCTGCTGGTACGGCACGGGCGGCGCGCCCCCGCTTTCGTCGGGCAGGAACACGGCGGTGGCCCCGCCCGGCGGCAGCCGGGTTCGCCAGAGGGATGGCCCCGGCCCGCGCAACGTGACGACGACCCCGTGCTCATAGAGCGGATCATCCGCCGGACGGCAGGGGTAGACGCTGAGCGGGTTTTTGTGCCGCCGGGCCGCGCCCCGGCCCTGCACATAGGTCGCCCGGTCGCGGGTGAACCAGACGGCGTGGCTGTCGATCAGCCCCACGCGGTCCCAGCCGAGCGTCCAGGCGGCGCGCAGGGCGCTGCCCAACTCCGCCGCGTCCGTGGGGTGGGCCAGGACCAGCGCGGGTCGGTGCGCCCGCGCCGGGGCGATGCGCCGGCGGGCCGGGTGGCAGGCCAGTTGGGCCAGGGCGACTGCTGCCGCCCCGGCCACGTTCAGCGATTGGACGCCGTGCCCGCGCATGGGGATCGCCAGGTGGACATCGGCCAGGGCGAGGGCCGCCGGAGTCAGCCCGCGCCGCTCGTTGCCGGCCAGCAGCGCGATGTTCCGCGTCGCGGGTAGCCGGTAGGTAAGCAGGTTGCGGGCGCCGGCGCCGGTCTCCAACGCCAGCACCAGATCGTAGCGGCGGCGGATATCCGCCAGGGCCGGAGCATCGGCGGGGCCGTGCCCGCGCGGATCGGGAAAAAAGCAGCGCCCGCCGAACCACGTGGCGGCGGCGCGCAGCGCCGGCATATTGCGCGCATCGGCGACACCGGCGGCGAACAGATCGATGGTTGGATGCGGAAAAGGATCGATGGGTAGCCTCCCTGCTGGGTGGGGCCGGGCGCACGGCCCGGCGGCAAGGGGCGGCACGCCAACGGCGCCGCCCGCCACGGTCAAGGCAATCGATCCTGGAAAGCCGCGCACAGGGAGAGGTGGCCGAGGCCGGAGAAAGCAAACGGCCACGGGGCATATCTGCCCGCGTGGCCGCGCCGCACCGTATCGGTGGGCAGGTTCGCTACTCGCTATGGAGCGCACGCAGGCAAGGCCCGGCCACGCCGCGGGTCTCCCCGGCGCGACAGTCAGGACCGTGGCCCATCGCAACCATACGTGCGTCTCCTTTCTCCGCCGGGATAGGGCATCCCGGCCAAGGTCCAGTATAGGGGTGCCGGGCGCCGCCCGGCAAGCGGCGAAAGATGTAGTTCGTGGGGCCGCCGGGCTGAGCCGGGCGCCGGCTTGAACACGCGGGGCCGCTTCCACTGACCTGTTGAGTGTAGTTGCGCGATTTATCGCACCGTACTCGTTGGTCCTTAGCGTATTCAGGCCCCAACGGATTGTTAGAAGGCCGTCCCTAGCGATACGAGGAGCCGAGGCTAGAGGACCCCAGGCCGGGATCGATCCCTGGCGCCGCGTTCCCCCGCGTTCGCCGCCCGGTCAGCCACCGCCACTGATACCCTAATCCTATGTATACGAGATTAAGGCTCAGGGCCGTCAAGACGGAGACTCGCACCCAGTGGAGATTGTTTTCAGCTTGAAATGCTGCTTGTGTCGCGGCGGTTGTGGCGGAAGCCAGCAGGTCACGCGGCCATTGAGGAATGAACCAGAGGTTAAATAGTATAACGCCAACGCCGAGGGCCAGGAGTATGCGACTAATGGGCGGGATGCGAACCAGCACACCTCGCCATGAACGGGCGTTTCCCAGACTGCGCACCTCCTTTGTAAAGGTCAGTGGGAGGTGGAGAAACAGGATAACGATTTGCAACATCATCAGCGATGCTGTATCGGGGTAGTGAGTGGCGAACCACGGTTGGAGCAGCGGAATAAAGCTGGCGAGCAGCAAGCCGCCGGCCAGGAGGAGAACGATGACCTGGCCGGCGAAGGCCAGGGTACTGAGCCGCCATGCCCACCGGAAGAACGCGGACTGTGACTCAAGATGCGTGGCCGAATTCATAATGGCCGCCCTTCCCCGCTAACGGACGATGAACGCCGCGCCGATTAGCGCCGTCGTCCAGCTCCACGCATATCGCGCCGGATCGATAAAGTGTGGTTGATCGATTATAACACGAACCGCGCAGCTAATAATAGCACGAAAATGAGGCGCAAACGCGGCAATGCCGGCTAAGGCGCACCGAGGGCACCCGCCAGGAATCGCGCGACCGGCGCTTGCCACGCCTGGGGCGCCCCGGCCACCGGCACATCGTGGCCCGCGCCGGGGAAGTCGACAAACTGCTTGGGGCCGGGCAGCCGGTCATAGACGGCGCGCGCTTCGGCGGTCGTGGCGCGGGTGTCCTGTTCGCCGTGCAGGACGAGGGCCGGGCATTGGACGGCACCGGCGTAGTCAGCGGGGTTGTGGGCGAAGCCGTTGAAGCCGTGCTGCACACTGCCCCAGAAGACCATCAACTCGGCGCTGGGGAAGGCGGGCAGGCCCATCACCCGGAAGCGGTTGCGCACGGTAGTCAGCAGCCGGTCAAAGGGACTCTCCAGGATCACGGCGGCGGGGCGCACGCCCTCCTGGGCGATGGCGCGCAACACGGCGGCGCTGCCCATCGACACCCCGTAGAGCACCAGTCGCTGGTCGGGCCAGGTCTGCCGGGCATAGGTCACGGCCTGAGCCACGTCGGTCGCCTCGCGCACGCCCAGCGTGGTATCCTGCCCGCTCGACCCGCCCGCGCCGCGAAAGTCCACGGCCAGCGCATCATAGCCCAGGTCGTGGAAGACCACGGCCCGCGCCAGCAGGCTCTCCTTGCTCGACGCGTAGCCGGGGAACAGCAACACCAGTCCGCGCGGCTGCGCTTGCGGCATCCACCACGCCTCCAGGCTTTCGCCGCTGCCCACCGGGATGCGCCGCACCTCGTAGGCCAAGCCCACGTCGCTCGGCGTATGCTCGTTGCGCGGGCGGGCCACCTGCACCCCGGTCAGCACGAGCCAGGCTTTTTGCGGGACCGACAGGCTCTCCATGCGCGGCGGGGGCTGCCCGGCGGGCGCGAAATGGGTCATGGCCCATGTCTGCATCCAGGCCACCCCGTTCAGCAGCACGAACCCGCCGACCAGGACGATTACCGCCAGCCGCCGCCACTTGCGCCATTGCCGATTCCCAGCCGCCACCGCTGCCCCTCTCTGTCCGACCGCACCGCTGCTCCGGCGCCTGGTCACGCCCTAATGATACCATGCACCCGCCAGACTCGTATATACCGAGCGAACGGTACCGCCGGACGCTACCGAGCGGGCAACAGGGAGCGGATCGAAAGGAGCCAGGGCATGATCATCGCGACGACGGAGAATGTGGCCGGACACCGGGTGGTGGAAACCAAGGGGACCGTGTTCGGCGTGGTAGTGCGCAGCCGCAGCATCGGGGGCAATGTGGTGGCGAATCTGCGCTCGCTCGGCGGCGGAGAAATCACCGAGTACACGCAACTGCTCGACGAGACCCGGCGGCAGGCGGTCAACCGCATGGTCGACAAAGCGCTCGCTATGGGCGCCAACGCCGTCATCATGATGCGCTTCGACTCGTCGGAGATCGGCACATTTATGAGCGAGATCGTGGCCTATGGCACCGCCGCCGTGGTGCAGCCGCTCGGCTGAGCCGGTCGGGGACAGGCCGGCGGCCCGCTCCCGGCAGGTGCCCCGCCCGCGACGGTCTGTCGCGGGCAGAGCACCGTGACCGGGCGGTGCTACACGTGCGTTAGATGGGTGACGAACGGGCCGACCGGCACGCAGATGGTGCGGCCCTGGAAGCGGAAGCAATACTGGCGGTGAACCGGCGTCTGGAGATCGCGCGCTTCGGCGGCCTCGTGGACGCTGACGGTTACTTGCAGCGCCTTCATGGCGGCTTCGAGGTGCTTTAGCGTCAGCCCTTTCGCCAGTTTGCCGCCGTGGCCTTCGTGCAGCGGCCGCAAGACCTCGGCAATCGCGTGCCCCGCGGCGCCGCCCACAATGGGCGCTAGCTCGGCGATGACCTGGGCGGCGATAGCCCGCTCGGCGGCTTCGCTCACCGTGTGCTCGATGGGATTGGGGTCGCCGCCGTGGATCGCCAGCCAGAGGGCGATGATCCAGGCCGGGTCCAGTTCATGGGCCAGATTGATTTCGCGGTGTTGCAGGTCCACAGGTAGGTACTCCTTCGTGCTAGGGATTGGCCGCGTATAAGTGCTCCTTACGGCGCGGGATCCACGCGCCGTAACATGTCACTCATCCGTTGTATGCGCGCCGGGGTGATTCCGGTTATTAGCCGGCACCAATTTGGGCCAACCTCTTGACAGGGCCGGGAAACGGTGCTATAGTTAGTGTATTAAATACAATAAAGGCTGCGGGACAGAACAAAACCCGGCAGCCGATTTTTAGGGCCAATAGTTAGTGTATATATAACAACAAGGAGAACGAGCGATGCCACGAGCGACGACACCGGCGGGGCGGGGCATGGTGCCTCCCGCCGTCGGCATCGACATCGGCACCTGCTACGCGCGGGTAGCCGTGCTGGACGGCGACGGGCCGCGGCTGGTGGCCGACCGCTATGGCGACCGGGCCTGCCCGGCGGTGGTCCGCTACGGTATGCACGGCAGCGATGTAGGCTACTACCCGGAGCGCTTCCTGGTGACGGATTGGGAGAACACGGTGCGCGAGGTGCCCCGGTTCCTGGGTCGCTACGCCGACCTGCCGCGCCGGGTGATCGCGGCGGCGCCCTTCCCGGTCTATGAGGAAGGCGGCCGGGCACGCTTCAACCTGCTCTATACCACCGCCGGGCCGGAAGAGGTCTATACCCGCATCGTGCGCCACCTGGCCGGGCTGGCGAGCGCGGACCTGGGGCTTCCGGTGCGCGCCGTCGCGCTCACGGTGCCCGCCAACGCCGAGGACCGCGTGCGGGTCAGCGTGCAGGCGGCGCTGGCGGCGGCGGGGCTGGACCTGGTGCGCATCGTGAACGCGCCCACGGCGGCGCTGCTGGCCCTGCGCCGGTTGCTGCCCGGCGACGCCCGGCTGCGCGACGGCCTCGTGGCCCTGGTCGATATCGGCGGAGGCACCACGGATGTCTCCATCGCCCGGCTGGACGGCGCGGGCGTGACCATCCTGGCGACGGCGGGCGATCCCTACCTGGGCGGGGTGGAGCTACGGGCACGGCTGGCGGCGGGCGCCAACGCCGGCTTCCAGGCGGCGGGCGTCGATCTGCTAGCACCGGCCGGGGCTGCGACAGGCCACAGCCGTGCAGGCGAACTGGCCCTGCTGCGCGCGGCGGACGAGGCGATGACCGCTCTGAGCACCGCCACACAGGCCAATCTGCTGCTGGACCACGGCGCAGGCTTTGGCCGCGATCTCTGGGCGCGGGTCTCGCGCCCAGAGTTCGAGGCGTGGATCGCCCCCGATCTGGTGCGGCTGGCGAGTCTCTGCGGCCAGGCCCTGCGCCGGGCCGGGCTGCCGGCGAGCGCCGTGGATGCCGTGGCCCTGGCGGGCGGCTGTGCCCACATCCCGGCGATCCAGCGCGCGATTGCCGCCGCCTTCGGGCGCGACCCGGCGAGCCTGATCGTCCGCGAACCGGCGGCGCTGGCCGCGTATGGAGCGGCACTGCAAGCCGGGATCGCTCTGGGCCAGGTGGCGGAGCGGGTGCAGGATGTCACGCCGTATCCGCTGGGCATCGCCGCCTTCAACGCGCCCTATCCCGGCGGGGTGGAGTTGTTCAGCGAGGTAGTGGCGCGCGGCACGCCCATCCCGACGCCTGGCCCCACCGCCCGCGCGGCCTGCCGGCGCACCTTCTACACGCGCGTGCCCGGCCAGGACGCCATGACGCTGCACGTGTTGCAGTATCGCGGCGCGGAGGAACCGACCGCCGTCCCGCCCGCTGCCTGCGAAACGCTGGGCGAGTGGACGCTGACCGGCATCGCGCCGCACGGTCATGTCCCAGTAGACGTGACCTTCCACATCGACGCCGACGGCATCCTGCACCTGACCGCGCAAGAGCAAGGCACGCGCAACATCTTGCGCCAGGCGATTGCGCGCTGGTAGCACATCACTGACCACTAACAAGGAGGCACAACATGGACCCGAACGAACAAACCCGCCCGCGCATGACCATCGTCATCGCCCAGTGCGTGCAGCGCAGCTTTATCAGCCCGCTGGCCGGGCCGGACCCGCGGCTGAAGCCCTGCCACCTGCATTGCGGCTATGTGAACAGCATCCGCCTGCTGGGTGGCGGCGCGCAGCACGCGCCCAACCACCTGGAGACGTTCCTGCGCCGCGCCCACGGTCTGGACGACGCGGGCCGGGGCAGCGACCGCGTCCATGTGGTCTACGTGGACGACGAGCACTACGACGACGGCAACGAACTCACCGCCGCCCACTTCGCCCAGTTTGGCCGCCATTGCGTGCCCGGCGAGGATGGCTACCTGGGCACCGGCGAGACTGCCGAGTGGCGCGCCCTGCGTAACGGGCGCACCCACGTCGTGAAGACGCCGGGCCTCAACGACAACATGTACGGCACCGGCTTCATCCCGGTGTTGACGGCCATCTGCCAGGAAGCCGAGGAAGTCTACGGCATCGCGCCCGGCGACATCCGCATCCTCAACATCGGCGGCTGGAGCATCATCAAGGTGCTGTTCTGCGGTGTCTGGGAGTTGATGCACCACGGCATCCCCGACTGGCGTGATCCGACCAACCGCGAGGCGACTATCCGCTTCAACAGTGTCTCCATCTGCGATGCGCTGACCTACAGTGTGCAGCGCGAGCAGCACAACGTAGCCCTGGAAGTCGTCGAGATGATCGGCGGCCAGGTGCTGCGCAGCGTGGACGACGCGCTGATCTACAGCGCGCTGAGCTAGGCTCGCGCGACGAGGAACCGGCGATGGGTTACTTTCACGCCAATGACCGCTATCTGCAAGGCACGTCCGACGCCGGGCTGGATCCGCCGTGGGATGTGCAGGCCCAGGAAGCGGGCCGTCCCGGCAGCGTCCGCCTGACGTGGCGACGCCCCTACACCGCGTTGGACGGCTTCACTGTGTATGGCCGCCCGGCGGACGCGGACCCGGCAGCGGGGTGGACGGCCTTGTGCCAGGTAGCGGGCACGGCGACAGAAGCGTTGCTGCACCTGGCGCCGGGCGGCTGGCAGTTGGCGGTAAGCGCCCGGCGCGGCCAGACGACCAGCGCACCCTCGCCGCCCACGCTCTGGCTACCGCCGCAAGCCGCCGTCGTTCAGATCGCGCCGCCCGCGCCGCTGCCCCCGCTGCCGACCCCGCTGGCGCCGCCGACCCCACCACCCGCGCCGCCCCCGGAGGAACCGGCGCCCGAATTCGACTGGCAATCCATCGACCATGCCCTGCGCGACAACTCGGCCCATCTGGGCCGCCACGGCGTCTTCATTCGCCCGCCGCGCTGAGCGGAGCACGGCACATACCTATTCGCTGACGGCTAATAGCTGATAGCTCGGAAAGGAGCAACCACCATGGATATCCAAAACACCCGCACCGCTGCGACCCCCGGCCTGGCCTATTGCACCTGCTGCGCGCCCGCGCAGATCCTGATCCCGCGCGACGACCTGGGCGAACCGGGGCGCTGGGCCGTCTGCCTGGCGACCGGCGCCTGGTACGCGGCGCGCGACGGGCGCTTCGTCGCCACGGCCGCGCCGCGCGAGGGCACGATTGTGCCCGCCCCGGCGCCCACTCCCGTGGGCTGGCGCGCCGGCGACGGCGGCTGGACCGGCGGCGACGCCCGCCCGGCCATCGTGCCCGGCGTGCGCATCGACCTGAGCAAGGAAAGCTACGCATAGGAGGGCGGCCATGGAACAGGCAATCGTGCTGCCGGGCACCGGCGACGACGCGATGGAAGTGCGCTGGACGGTGGACCTGGCCGCCGCCGGGCGGACGGCGCAATGGGCGCGGGGCAATCCCGCCCTGCTGGAGCAGGAAGTCGCCGAGATGGGCACCTACTTCCCGCGCTGGGTGCTCAGCGCGAGCGACGGCACGGCGCTCACCCGCTGCGCGCGGTGCGCCGATCTGCTGGTCTTCCGCGAGGGCAAGCTGCGCTGCCTGCGTTGCGGGCGGGCCGGGCAGGGCAAGCACCTGGCCTGGACGGGCCACCTGCCGGTGCCGGTGGCCGGGCTGCCCCGCGCCCTGGAACGCATCCACGCGCACCCGCACCCCGGCTACCCGCTGGTGCGCCTGGGCGCCACGCTGCTCTGGCTCGTGCCGCTGCTGGCCTGCTACCCGGCGGACTGGCCGCGCAC
>JAICKM010000250.1 GCA_025927935.1 Chloroflexia bacterium
AGCGACAGTTGCCCGGCCATCAGCGGCAGGTAGAGCGACAGCCCCAGCATGGCCGCCAGCAACATCGAGACGATCAGGAATCCATAAGTCGCGAAGAAGTCTGCCATGGCTTTGCCTTGTTACACCTTCTGGATGAGCGCGCGCCCCAGTAGCCCTTGCGGGCGCACCAGCAGCACGATAAAGAGGATGGCGAAGGCGACCGCATCCTTGTAGCCCGAATATTCGGCGGGCACCAGGGCCTCGGCCAATCCGATGATCAGGCCGCCGACCACCGCGCCGGGGATATTGCCCAGCCCGCCCAGCACGATGACGGCCAGCCCTTTCAGGCCAAAGGAAATGCCGAAGTAGGGGCCGGCGATGCTGACGCTGGTACCGACCAGCGTGCCCGCGATGCCGCCCAGGAAGCCGCTCAGAAAGAAGGTGATCAGGATGAAGCGGTCGGTGTTGATGCCCAGCAGGCTGGCCGTCGTCGCGTCCTCGGCCACCGCGCGCAGGGCTTTGCCGAAGCGCGTGTAGCTGATCAGATAGGTGAGCAGCACCAGGATCAGCGCCGAGACGGCGAAAATCACCACCTGGACGCTGCGGATCGGGATGGGATTCGCCGCGGTGCCGAAGTTGATCGCGGGCGGTAGGTTCCCGTAGATGTTGGCCGGGAACGTATAGATTTCAGCGCCCACCAGGTACTGGATCAGGTTAGTGATCATGACGGCGGCGCCCAGGCTCGACACGAGAGTTAGCAGCGGATCAGCCCGCCGGACGCGCAACGGGCGGAAAGCCAGGCGCTCCAGGATCACCGCAACTAACCCGGCCAGCACCGCACCCAGGATCATGGCGATGGGGAAGGACAGGTTCGTGCCAAGCGATGCGTTCGCCAGCAGGCCGTTGAAGCCGAACACCCCGCCGGCCAGCGTATAGGTGAAGTAGGCGCCGAGCGTGAACACGGCGGCGTGCGCGAAGTTGATGATGCCCAGGATCGAGAAGACGAGTGTGTAGCCCAGCGCGAAGATCGCATAGACGCTGCCGATGGATAACCCGTTGAGGACTTGTTGCAGGAAGATGGTGAAATCCATGCTCCGTCCCTATACCAAAAGTGGGGGGAGGCGGTCCTCCCCCCACTCGTTGCGTGTCGTGCGGACCCGTGGCCGGCGGGTCCCCGTTAGTAGCGCGTTACTTCAGGTAGGTGAACTGGCCGGTGGTGCCGTCCGGGTTCATCTTGATCTGGGCCACGTAGAACTGAGTCTGGTTGACTTCGCCTTCCTTGTCGAACGAGATCGGGCCGAGCGGGGTATCGTACTTGCCGGCCAGGATCTCGGTGTTCAGGGCGGTGCGCAGATCGGCCAGTTGCATACCGCTGATCTTGCTCTTCTTGTCGAGTGCGGTGAGCGCGTCCACGAACACCTGCACGCCCGCGAAGGTTTGCCCGCTGAACTGCGGCGGGGCTTTCTTCTGCTGCGCGGTATAGGCGGCCACGAACGCCTTATTCACGTCGCCCGCCGCTTCCGGGCTGTACGCCTGGGCGATCAAGATGCCGTCGCAGGCTGCTTTGCAGACGGGGAAGATGTTGGTCGTGTTCAGGCCGTTGCCGCCGATGATCAGGCCCTTGAAGCCCAGGTCGCGCAACTGCTTGACCAGGTTGCCGCCGTCAGCAGCCAGCCCCGACACAATCGCCAGGTCGGGCTTGAGGTTCAGCGCGGCGGTGGCCTGCGTCTGGAAGTCGGTATCGGTGGTCTGGAACTTCTGCACCGTGACCACGTCGAGGCCCTTCGCCTTGGCGGTATCCTGGAAGGTTCCGGTCTCCGACACGCTGAAGGCGTCGTTTTGCGCGTAGAACACCGCGACCTTCTTGATGTTCGGGTCGAGCTTCAGCGCAGCGTCCACCGCGTTCGGAGCGACCACCGCGACGGGAGCCGACACGCGCGCGATGTAGTCGCCGATCTGCGGGATACCCTTGGCCGTGTTCGACGGACCCAGGACCGGCACTTTCGCCCGGTCGGCGATCGGGTCGGCGCTGAAGGCTTGCTGTGACAGCGTCGGGCCGACGATGCCCACCACGTTGTCCTTGTTGATCAGGGTCTGGAAGGCGTTGATGGCGCCCGCCTCATCACCGCCGGTGTCCTGAAAGACAAGCTTGATCGGCGTGCCGTTGACCCCGCCGCGCTGATTGAAGAAGGTCTCCGCGAGTTTGGCCCCGATCACTTCCTCCTGGCCGAGCAGGGCGACATTACTTGTCTGCGCCACGGCGATGCCGATGGGGATGGCCGGGCCGCCGGTGGCCGCGCCGCCGGCCGAAGTCGCGGGCGTATCGGTCGCCCCGGCCATAGCCGCGGGCGTATCGGTCGCTCCGGCCATGGCGGCGGGTGTGTCGGTGGCCGCCGCGCCGCCGGATGCCGTCGTCGCGGTCGGGGCTGTGGAAGCGGGAACGGGCGTGTTGGTCGGAGACGTGCCCGTGTCTCCTCCGCACCCTGTCAGGAACATCGCCACGATTAAGGGAAGGACTAGAATCCGTCGCCGCATAACTGTTCCTCCTTTGGATGGTGTGGTGTGCTGCGTATGCGTGGGCGCCGGGAGCGCATTTGCGTGGCAGCAGTATAGCACCGGCCCATAGGCTTGTCAACACCGTTTTGAGTCGTAACCCGACATATTGACGGTAAACATACCAGTCCCAAGGATCTACAAGCACCGATGAAAAAGGCTTCATTTATTCGCTTGGTAAAGTGCGCGGTAAGCGATCTCTGCTATAATGCAGTTGCATGTGGTAGGTCTCTCCTGGCCCAGGGACAGGCGCCGACCACCCCCCCGCGCGTGCTGTCCTGGTGCGCGGTATTCTCCAGGGTTTTCGATCTGTACCAGCATCTTGATCCTTAATCTTAGCGCCGGGTCTCGCCGCGCCCGCCGCCCTGGACGTGGTGTGTGTTTGGCCCGACGAAAGGACTCTCTTGTGGGCCTTCGTTCGTATCTCGGATTTTTCTTGATCGCGCTGGCGCTGGCCGGGTTAGCCGGAATACTTGGCCTCGGCGGGGGCCGCCCCGCCGAGGCGGCGCAGAGTGACGGCGGCTATGTCGCTGGGCCGCACGGTCAGGCGCCCCTCGCTGATAGCGTGCCGCTGGCCGGGGAAACGCCCTGCCCGCCTCCATGGACGGCGCAAGCCCCGTATCCGATAAATATCTGGGGCCAGGCCGCCGCCGGCCAGGGCGACAACCTCTACGTCTTCGGCGGCGTCAGCGACAGCGCCTACGTCGTCACCGCGCGCAAGTACGATCCGGGCACCAATACCTGGAACGTCCTCCGGAATTACCCGCTGGCCGTCCGCGAGCCGGCTGGCATTAGCGACGGCACCTATATCTATGTTCTCGGCGGGGTTACGACAAGCTACCAGAAGCTGATGTACCGCTATGATCCGGTTGCCAACACCTACAGCCCGATGACCTCGTTCAACACGGGAGTCGCGTCGCCGGCTGTCGCCTATCTCAACGGCAAGATCTACAAGATCGGCGGCTTCACCAATACCGGGCAGACGGCTGTGGTCGAGGTCTATACCCTAAGCACCAACACTTGGTCCCCCGCCGCGCCTCTGCCCATCGCGCTCGGCGCTCCCAGCGCGATCGACTACAACGGCTATATCTACGTGGCCGGCGGTACCGGGTCGTCCGCCTCGCTGAAGACGTACCGCTACGACCCCGCCGCCGATAGCTGGGACGACGCCGCCGTCACCGATCTCCCGGTCACGCGCTATGGCGCCGCCGCCGGCCTCTACAACGGACAGTGGATCCTGGCCGGCGGCTTGGTGGGCGGTTCCATCTCCAACAGCGTCATCGCGCTCGATATGAGCAATCCGACCGGCGCCTGGACGACCCTGCCCGCGCTGCCGCAATCGGTCTACCGGGTGGCGGGTGCGGTGGCGGGCACCGCCTTTTACGCCGTCGGCGGGAGCAACGACGCCACCAACGATGGCACCCCCTTCAACCAGCGTTACCTGCCCATCGCCTGCGGCACGCCTACGCCGACGTTCACGGCGACGAGCACGGCTACGCCAACCGACACGCCCACGAATACGGCCACGCCGACGAACACGCCCACGAACACGGCGACGCCGACGGATACCCCGACCAATACGCCGACGAACACCGCAACGGCGACCAATACGCCGACCACTACACCGACTAATACACCGACTGACACGCCGACGAGCACCGCGACGCCGACGGATACGCCGACATACACGGCGACGCCAACCGATACGCCGACGAACACCGCGACGAGTACTCCAACTAATACACCGACCGATACGCCGACCTTCACGGCGACGCCCACGAACACGGCGACGAATACCGCGACGCCCACGAACACGGCGACTGACACGGCAACGCCAACTGCCACACCGACGGAAACGCCCACGAACACGGCGACAGCGACCAATACGGCCACGAGTACGGCAACGCCCACAGACACGCCGACTGCTACAGCGACGCCTACGAACACGCGGACCAACACCCCGACCAGCACCCCGGTGCCGACCGATACCCCGACCAACACACCGACGAATACGGTGGTGCCCCCGACCACGGCGACGGCGACGAATACGCCGACGAACACCAGTGTGCCGGCAACCAGCACCTCCACCAACACGCCGACCAGTACGGCGGTGCCGCCGACAAATACGCCGACCCATACGACCACGCCTACGGCCACGCCGACGAGCACGCCGACGAATACGGCCGTGCCGCCGACCAACACGCCGACCAACACGCCGACCAACACCGCCGTACCGCCGACCAACACGCCAACCGACACCCCGGTCGTGCCCACGAGCACACCGACGACTACACCCACCGATACGCCGGTGCGGCCGACGACTACGCCGACTGCTACGCCGGTTAGCACCGGCACCGCGACGCCCACGGCCACCACCCCGCCGGCGCACACCGCCACCGGTACCGCGACGGCCACGGTGACGAGCACGCCCACCCAGACCGCGCAACCCGCGGCCACCGGCACGGTGACAGTTATCCCGGCGACAGCCACGGCCACGCCGATCTGTTCGCTGTCGTTCAGCGATGTGCGGGCGGAATACTGGGCCTTTGACTACATCAAGTGGAGCTATTGCCGGGGTATCATCAGCGGCTATAGCGATGGGACGTTCCGGCCCGAAGCCAACACGACCCGCGGCCAGCTTGCCAAGATGGTGGTCCTGGCGGCCGGGTTCCCGCTGGTGCTGCCCGCCGGAGCGCCGCACTTCAGCGACGTGCCGCCGGATCAGCCGTTCTACCGCTACATTGAGGTGGCCTGGAGCCACAATGTCGTCAGCGGCTACCAGGACGGCACGTTCCAGCCGTCGGCCCTGGTGACGCGGGCGCAACTGGCGAAGATGATCGTCCAGGCGCGCGGGCTGAGTCTCGTCGACCCACCGGTTGCCCGGTTCCAGGACGTGCCGCGTGAGTCGTGGGCCTACCGCTACGTCGAAACGGCCGCCGCGCACAGCATCGTGAGCGGTTACGACTGCGGCGCGCCGGGCGAGTCCTGCCCAGGCTTCTACTACCGGCCCAATGTGCCCGCTACTCGCGCCCAACTGACCAAGCTGCTGCATCAGGCGTTCGGCGTGCCGTCGCTCGCGCAGCCCAACCCGTAACGCCACCGCTGAGCCGGGCGGGCACACACCCGCCCGGCCCCACTACCAGCAGGCCGGACCCACGGGTCTGGCCTGTCGTGCTTTTAGCGGCAGGGCGCGCGGGTGGTTTAGCGCCCGCCTTGCGTGCTATAATGGGGCATAGTGGCGCACCGGCGGTGACACCAGGGGCCGGGCGCCTGGGAACTTCCCCTGCTGGAGAGGAGCGCCCCCATGCGTGGCGCCTTTTGCCCCCACTGCGGCCACCCGGCCCGGTCAGGCGCCCGGTTCTGCGCTGGGTGCGGTTCGCTGCTGGCGGCGGGATCGGCCGTGTTGCCGGTCGGCACGCGCCTGCAAGCCGGGCGCTATATGATCGCGCGGCTCATGGGCCGGGGCGGCAACGGGGCGGTGTACCAAGCCGAGGATACCCGCTTGCGCCGGGCCTGTGTGGTCAAGGAACTGCAACCCGACTTCCTGAGCACGGCGGAACAGCGCCGCGCCGAGGCCGACTTCCACCGCGAGGCGCTGATCCTGGCTCGGCTCAGCACCGAACATCCCGGCCTGCCGCAAACCTACGACTTTTTCAACGAGCAGGGCCGCCACTACCTGGTCATGCAGTATGTAGCCGGGTTGGACCTGGAGAGCCGCCTGCGCACCGGCGGGCCGCTCGCCGAAGCCGAGGCCGTGGGCCACGGCGCGGCCATTGCCGAGGTGCTGGCCTTCCTGCACGCCCAGCAACCGGAGCCGGTCATCCACCGCGACGTGAAGCCCGCGAACATCATCGTAGACGCCCAGGGGCGGGTCAAGCTGGTTGATTTCGGGCTGGCGAAGGCGCTGCTCTCCACGACGAGCGCCCTGCGCGCCGGGGCTGTGGGCCAGACCAGCGCGGCGGGCACGGCGGGCTATACGCCCGTGGAGCAGTGGGCGCTAGCCGCCGAGGCACGCTCCGATGTCTACGCCCTCGGCGCGACCCTGCACCACCTGCTCACCGGGCGCGATCCGCGCACAGTCTTCGAGGGGCAGGGTGAGTTGAACCTGGAACTGATCCGCCGCCTCACCGTGTTCCCGCCGTTGCGCGCGTTACGCGGCGATGTAACGCCCGCCCTCGACAGCCTGCTCACGGCGATGCTTGCGCCCGAACCCGCCGCCCGCCCGCTCGCCGCCGAAGTGAGCGCGACCTTGAGCGGGCTGCTGAAGCCGGGCCGCAGCCGCGTCACCTCGCGTCCGGCGCGCCGCCCGGCGGCGGCCCAACCCGATCCCGCCGTGCTGTCTGTGCCCCTGCTGGATCGCGCCCGGCTGGAGGCGGCAGTGGCCGGCTGGCTGCGCACCCATGTCGAAGGCTTCCCGGCCAGGGAACCCATAGTGCTGGAGTCCGCCCGCGCCGATCTCGTGCCGCTGGCCCTGGGCGCGTACCATGCCAGCGCCCGCTACGAGGCCCCTGATGGGCGGATCATCCACTCGCTGGACGAGCAAGGGGTGGCCGTGCTCGACGGCGTCACCGCCCGGCCGCTCGATCCGCCGCTGGCGAACTTCCTCGCGGGCATGCGCGGCGCCCTGGCCTCGTTCACCGCACCCGCGCCCGATGTGCAGATCGTGACGTTCCGCCTGGACGCGCGCCAGTTACGCGAAATGCTGATCAGCACACTGATCCTGCACTACACCCGCCCGGTGAGTTACCGGGGCACCAACGGGCGCACCTATACGCGCGAATGCAAACCGGCACGTAAAGGCATTACCTTTGACGGCGGCGCGCCGATCCTGTTCCATCACCCCTGCTGGGCGTTGCGTTTCACGGTGCGCGGCCACAGCTACGACATGCAGGCATACCAGGCCGCCCCGGATAGCGCCGGGCCGCCGCTCTGGGTGGTGGGCGGGGATCTGGTCGGGCGGGCCTTTTGCCCCGGCTGCGGCCGGTTGCTGCCCGTTTCGCAGATGACCGCCTGCGCGGCCTGCGGCAAACGCATCTGTAGCCGTTGTGTGATCCAGAAGGCACGGCTGGGCATCTTCCGCAAGCCGTTTTGCAGCCCCGCCTGTGTTGAAGCTTTCAGCGCCAGCGGCTCCGTCCTCGGCTGGATGTAGGCGGCAGCCAGCATGATCGCGGTGTAGGGGTGGGTTTCCAACCCGCCCGCGCCACGGTGGGTTCATGCGTCCATTGTGTGGAGGGTAATCTCTTTGACTCAGCAAGACGTGCGCCTGAGCGAGTGGCGCTGGCAAGAGCAGTACAGCACTGACGAGCGGCTGCGAGCGCGCATCGAGACGCATGAGCGCTACTCGGAACTTCGCGAACCCTGGCCTGCCTGGGTGGCGAACCAACTGCCGCACCCGCTCCCCGGCCCGCTGCTCGACGCCGGGGCGGGGAACGGCGCGATCTTCCTGGCCGTGGCGCCCCGCATCCCTGCCGGATCGCGGGCGGTGGCCTTCGATCTCTCGCCTGGCATGCTGGCCGCCTGCCGCACGCGGGCGCAAGCCGCCGGGATCGCGCATGCCGCGTTCGCCAACGGCAACATTGAAGCGCTGCCGTTCGCCGGCAACACCTTCGGCCTCGCCATGGCGAACCACATGCTCTACCATGTGCCCGATATTCCCCGCGCAGTGGCCGGGCTGCGCCGCGTCCTGCGCCCGGGCGGCATCTTCCTCGCCACGACCGGCAGCCGCGACGACTACGCCGAGATGCTGGCGTTGCATGGGGACGGCGTGCGCGCGACCGGCTTGCCCCTGGACCCACGGCAAGACGACGGGGTGATAACGCGCTTTAGCCTGGAGAACGGCGCCAACTACATCGCGCCGTACTTTCCCGATGTGGAGTTGCGCAAGCGCGAGGATGCGTTGCTCCTGCCGACCGTCGAGGCGTTCATGCGATTCTATCTCTCCGCCTGGATTTACAGCGGCGCGAGCGGTCCCGACGATCCTCGCGTGCCGCCCGGCGGCTGGAACGCCCTGGCCGAATGGGTAGCGGCGCGCGCCGGCGCCCTCATCGCCCGCGCAGGCGTCTTCCGCATGCGCAAAACGGCGGGCGCTTTCATCGCGCGAAAATAAATCCGGCCGGCTACCACTCCCGGCTTCATTGTCATGCTGAGCGGAGTGAAGCATCTCGTCTTGCGCCCAAACGAGACGAGACTCTCCGCTACGCTTAGAATGACAAGTTCATGGGGATGCGAAAAGAGGCGCCGGACCAAACCAGCGCCCCTGCCGGGGGGCAGGGAGGGCCTTGGGGCCCCCCCCCCACCCAGCCCCCCCCCAGCGCCGGGGTGGGGGGGGCCCGCCCCCCCCCCCCCCGGAAAGAAAAAATTAC
>JAICKM010000926.1 GCA_025927935.1 Chloroflexia bacterium
ACGCGCTCGAAGCGGCGTAGCCGGTCCACGTGGTCGGCCAGCGTCAGCGACCCCCTCGCCAGCCGCGCATCCGACGCCGACGCCGACGCCGACGCCGACGCCGACGCCGACGCCGACCAGTATCGCCGGCCCGGCTGGCCGCGTAATAGGCACCGCCTCGGTTTTGACCGCCACCGCGTTTTCAGTGTCGCCTTCGTGGGCCGCACCACGATCTCGAGACGCATCGGGACCTCCGCCGCTGGCTTCTGGGCCTCTACCGCGGGCTTCGGCGCTGCCGGCCGTGCGATTCTCCGGCCACAGCGGCCGTGGATCCGGTGCGCAACGGGGTCACCGCGGCGGGCGGGCGCCGCATCGCAATCTCCGCCGGACCTCGCCGCCTCTACCTTGGGTCTCGGCGCGGCGGTCGCGCGATTCTCCGGCGCCAGCGGCGACTCCGACCGCACAACCAGGCACAACGCCACAGGCCGGCGCCGCATCACGATCTCCACGGGCTTCACGGGCAACGCCGTGGAGCTTGGGGCCGCCGTTGGGCCTCGCAGCCCCATACTTTCCGGGGCTACCGTTGCCGCAGAGTGCACCACCGGACGCGCATCTGGCACCCGAGTGGCCTTGGCCGTCGCCATCGGGCTCGCATTTGACACCGCAGTGGGCTTCGCCGCCGCCGCAACGGGCTCGACCATCACGGCGGGGCACGCCGACGTCTCGGGCTGCGTCACCGCCGCCGGCCGCGCGCTTGAAACCACAACCGGCTTTGCCGGCGCCACCACAGGCTTCACTGCCATCAAAAGCTTCACCATCGCCGGCGCTGCCGGCTGCCCGTTTGACGCCACGGCCGGCTTGGCTATCGCCACGGGGGACCGTGCCTCCGCCTCTGGCTTGACGATCGCCGCCGGCGGCACGGGCCGCATGCTTGATACCGCAGCGGGCTCCGCCGGGGTCACGGGCTGCACCGCCACCGCCGGGTTCACCGCAACCGCCGGCTTCGTCGCCGCACTGCGTTTTGCCGGCAGAGCGGGCTTAGCCGCCGTCGGCGGGGATGGGTGTCTGGGGCAGATCGTGTCGAACGGCGGGCGCTCCGTGCAACGCACCGTGCCGTCGGTCGCGACCGTGCAGGCTGCGTGGATCCGCTCCAGCTTGGCCGCGTGCCGAGCCGCCAGGCCGAAGCTCCGCGCCCGCGCGAACTCCGCCTGCATCCGGCGGCGCCCTTCGCGCGCCGCCTGCCAGGCCACCATCTCAGCCGCCAGCCGATCCTGCCAGCTGTCCACCAAACCCGCGTCCACGCCCCCATTCTCCCAACCAGGTATGACAAAATCCCGATCGCGTCCACCATGGACACCCGGCCGGGCGATGAGCGGCCGCGCAATGGAACCCGGCCGCCGGACGTCCGCGCACCGGGTTGACACGTTCCGGCTAGGGAACGGGCGACGGAGGGGTCACGAACCGGCGCTCCACCGCCGTCCACGCTGTGGTCGTCACCAAGTACAGGCCGGCGGCCAGGGGCACGTACGTCGCGACCAGCACGGTGAAGAACGGCATCAGCTTCAGCCAGCCCCCGAGGCGCCGGGCGGAGTACCAGGCTATCGCCGCCAAAGCGGCGAACACCAGCCAGAACACGAGCGCGCCGGGGTCGGCGAAGAACCGCGTGCCCAGGTGCACGCCCAGGACCGACTGGCGCAGCAGACCGTTCGGCCCGCCGTCCACTGTGGACGCGTTGAACAGCCGGTACAAGACCATCAGCAACGGTACCTGCACGAGCGCCGGCAACAAGCCACCCCGGACGGTCAGCGGCAGCAGGGCGGCCCGCACCGCGAGGGTGACCAGCACGATGGCCAGGCCGCCGGGGACGACGGCCGACAAGGACATGATCAGGTGATAGGGCAAGGCAAGCACGAAAAATCCTTCCGAACGCCAGGGAAAAGGGCATGACGGAAGGCCGCTCAGCAAAAGCTGGAAAATCGGCGAAGAACAGAAACGCAGAGCGGCCCGGCTCAGAACCCGGGCGCTCGAGGGCGCGGCCGGCCGGGGGCGTCCGGGTCGAGTTGCCGGACAACAGCCGAAGGCCGCGAACGGGCCGGCACCGCACGAACGCGAGCCGGCGCCGGGGGCAGGGCGCTCAGCGCCCGAGCGGCGAACACGATCGCCATCGCCACGACCGCAACGGCCGCGACCACCAGGACATCAGAAGGGCTGAGCGCCGAAAGCGCCAGCACCCACCACGACATGCCCCCGAGTGTACTGCTACACCTACAAGGGTGCGGCTGGCGATATTCAGCGAAGGCGATCCGGGCGCGGATCCCGTGGTCCTCGTGCACGGCTACCCCGACACCCACCGCGTCTGGGACGCGGTCGCGACGCGGCTGGCGAAGACGCGGTACGTGGTCCGCTACGACGTCCGCGGCGCCGGCGCCTCGGAGAAGCCACGCGGCCTGCGGGCATACCGGCTCGACCGGCTGGTCGACGACCTGTTCACCGTGCTCGGCGGCATCGAAAAGCCGGTTCACCTCGTCGGCCACGACTGGGGCTCGA
>JAICKM010000527.1 GCA_025927935.1 Chloroflexia bacterium
GCGTCGTGGCGAGTGCGCAGTAGAGCGAATTGGGATCGCAGTCCAGGCACTCCGGCTGGATCGTCGTGTGCCCGATATGGAATCGCTCCGCCAGCAACGTGTTCAGCGTGGTAATGATCGACGATCCCTGGCTCAGCATCTGATCGTTTACCAGGACGTGGCAGCTTAGCGCATACATGCCGGACGCGATCTGCCAGATATGCAGGTCATGGACATCTTGCACGCCGGGCACGGCTAGCATGGCTGCGACGACTTCTTCCGTGCGGATCTCCGACGGCACGGATTCGAGCAAGATACGCACCGTGTTACGCATGAGCCGCCAGCCGCTGGCGGCGATGAGCACCGAGATCAAGATCGACAGCAGCGGGTCGATGGGAGTCCAGCCCGTCGCGGCGATGATCAGGGCGCCCGCCAGCACGCCCGCGGCGGCGGCGGCATCGCCGGCCACATGCAGAACAGCGCTCTGAATATTGAGATTGCCGTGCCCGGCGCCGTGCAACGTCAACCCAATGAGCAGGTTGGCGACCAGCCCCACCGCCGCGACCACCAGCATGATGCCGCTCTCGATGTGCAGCGGGGTGAACAGCCGGTTAACGGCTTCATAGATCAGGAAGGCGCTGATGGGGATCAGGCTGGCCGCATTGAGGAGCGCGGTCACGATGCCCACCCGGTGGTAGCCGAAGGTGCGCCGGGCGTCGGCCGGGCGGCGCGCCTGGCGCAAGGCGAACCAGCTCATGCCCAGGGCGAAGATGTCGGTCAAGATGTGCCCCGCGTCGGCCAGCAGCGACAGACTGTTGGCAAGCAGTCCGCCCGCGCCCTCGACCAGCATGATCGCCGCTGTGAGCACGACAGCCAGTATCAGGCGGCGCTCAGTCGCGGCGTCGTCGTCCGTGTGGTGATGATGCTCGGCTTCCAAATCGAGCGCATTGGCGGTCTGCGGCTTCATGGTCATCCCGATTACTCCTCTTCGCCCGCTAACGCCCAAACAGTCCGCGGATCTTGTCCAGCAGGCCGCCGCCGGCTTGCGCCTCGGCGTCCGCCGTGGGGGTGGGGCCGGCGTCCGGATCATCCATGATCGTCAGCCGCAGGCCGTTGCATAACTGGTCCACAATGGCGCGCGCCGCCGCGTAGTCCGCCTGGCTCGCGTAGCGGTCGAACTCGACCGACATAAACTCCGGCGGATTGCGCGGGTCAATATGCACCTCGATATGCGGCCCGCCCGGCGGGTCGGCCACATACAGCAGCCCTGCTTCCCGTGGCTGCAACTGGGGAATCCCGGCCAGCACCGCCACCACCTGGCCGCGGAGAATGGCCTGGGGGCCGTCATCCATCGCCTCCAGGCCGGCGGGCACGGGCCGGGGCAAGCGCATCAGCGTGAAATCGTAGGGCATGCGTACCTCCGAAAGGATTTCAAGTTCCAGGCGCCAGGGCGCATGTGCTACCCGGAGCCTGGAACTTGAAACGAATGAGCGCGGGTTTTGCCACCACCCCTTACGGAGCGGGATCCTCGGCGACATCGATCTGCGCGCGTTGCAGCTTGCCGCTGTAATCCACGTAGATCGTCTTCCACTCGGTAAAGGTGTCGAGGCCCGCCTGGCCCGCTTCGCGGTGGCCGTTGCCGGTGCCGCGGGTGCCGCCGAAGGGCGCCTGGATTTCGGCGCCGATAGTGCCGGCGTTGATGTAGACAATGCCGGTGGTGATGTCGCGCATGGCCTGGAAGGCGCGGTTCACATCGCGGGTATAAATCGAGCTCGACAGGCCGTACTTGGTGTGGTTGTTCACCTGGATCGCTTCCTCGAAGCTGTCCACCGGGATCAGCGTCGTCACCGGGCCGAAGATCTCTTCCTGCGCCACCATGTCGTCCCACTTGGCGTCGGTGAAGAGGCTGGGCGTGTAGAAGGCGCCCTTCGCCAGGTCGCCCTCCTCGGCGAGCTTGCCGCCCGTCACTAGCTTGGTGCCGGCCTTCCGGCCGTCCTGCACCATGCCGTGGATGCGCTGCTGCTGGCTCTTATTGATGACCGGTCCGACATCCGTGGTCGACTCCAACCCGTTGCCCAGGCGCAGCTTTTCCATGCGTGCCACCAGGCGATCTTCGAGTTGCTTCTGCACGGCGCGATGGACGATGACGCGGCTGGCTGCGGTGCAGCGCTGGCCGCTGGTGCCGAAGGCGCTCCAGAGGATGCCCTCCAGGGCCAGGTCGAGATCGGCGTCGTCCATGACGATGATAGCGTTCTTGCCGCCCATCTCCAGCGAGACGCGCTTCAAGCGCCGGGCCGCCTCGACGGCGACGGCGTTGCCCGCGTCGGTCGAGCCGGTGAACGAAATCAGGGCCACATCCGGGTGCTCCAGCAGGGCCGTGCCCACGGTAGAACCGGGACCCATCACCAGGTTGATCACCCCGGCGGGCACGCCCGCGTCTTCCAGCACCTTGATCAGCGCGATAGCGCAGAGCGGGGTATCGCTGGCCGGTTTAATGACCACCGTGTTGCCGGCCACCAGCGCGGGCATGATCTTCCAGCTGGGGATCGCCACCGGGAAGTTCCAGGGCGTGATCGCGGCGACCACGCCAATCGGATCGCGGGTGGTCATGGCCCACTTGTTGGGCAGTTCGCTGGGCACCACCTCACCGCCCAGGCGGCGCCCTTCGCCCGCCATGTAGAAGGTCATGTCGATGGCCTCCTGCACGTCGCCGCGGGCTTCGGCCAGCACCTTGCCCATTTCCTGGGTCATCAGGCGGGCGATCTCTTCCTTGCGCTCGATCAGCAACTGCCCGGCGCGGAACAGGATCTCGCCGCGGCGCGGCCCCGGCACCAGCCGCCAGCTATCGAAGGCTTTGCGGGCGGCTTCCACCGCGCGATTGGCATCTTCCGCGGTGCCCTGGCTCAGTTCGGCCAGCGTCTCGCCGGTGGCGGGGTTCAGGCTGGTGAACGTGCTGCCCCCCGCCGATTCGACCCACTGGCCCCCGATCAGGTGCTTGACCAACTGGCCGGTCTCGATGCCTGTGCCGTGGCCGTTGCTGCTTTGCTGCGTCCGGCTCTTGCCGGTCGCCGTTGTCGTCTCCATGCTCTCGTGCTCCTCTCGTCAACACGTCGTTGTGTTTACCCCGGCGCAGCCGCCACCGGGCGCGGGCGCTTGTCTGCACAATGTCGCCGCCGGTCGATTACGCCGGCCATACTACCGAAAGTGTATCACAAAGCCCTGGAGAGTGTCAATGAAATGCCGCTCGCATCGCGTCATACCCGCACCGCGCAGGAACCGGGCATAGGAGCGGGGCCGCGCGGGGTAATCCCGCGGCTAGCGCTCGAATGACGCAAGTCCCGCTATTGTCGTAAGGCGGCGCGTTCCTTGCTGATTTGCGCTGTGAAACTCCACATTTGCAGCGAGGTGCAGCTATGAGCGATCCCTTTATCCTGGGCGTGAATTATCATCCGCGGCGCAAGGCGATGTACTGGTGGCAGCGGTTTGATGCGGGCGAGGTGCGCGAGGAGTTCGCGCTGATCCGCGAACTGGGCATGACCACGGTGCGCATTTTCCTGCTGTGGGACGATTGGCAGCCCGCGCCGGATCAGGTTCCGCCGCAACGGCTGACCGACCTGCGCACCGTGGCCGACATCGCCGCCGGGCTGGGGCTGGGGCTGGATATTACGTTCTTCACCGGGCATATGAGCGGGCCGAACTGGGCGCCCGGCTGGCTGCTGGGCGAACCGGCGGTGCCGACGGACCGGCAGATCGTCAGCGGCGGCCGGGTGGTGGATCGCGGCTACCGCAACTTCTTCACCGATCCGGTGGCGCTCCACGCCGAGCGCCTGCTGCTCTCCAGTGTGGTGACAGAACTGCGCGACCATCCGGGGGTCTGGATGTGGAACCTGGGTAACGAGCCGGACCTGTTCGCCTGGCCGCCCGACCATAACGCCGGGCGCGCCTGGGTGCGCGACATGGTGGGCCTGATTCATGGGCTGGACCCCGTGCATCCTGTGACCTGCGGTTTGCATATGGACAGCCTGCACCGCGACAACGGGTTGCGCGTGAACGAGGTGTTCGCCGAGACGGATGTCGCGGTGATGCACACGTACCCAATGTATACCCCCTGGGCGCGCAGCCCGCTGGACCCCGATCTGGTGCCCTATAGCTGCGCGATGGTGGAAGCCCTGTGCGGCAAGCCGGTGCTGATGGAAGAGTGGGGCGGCTGCACCGCGCCGCCCGGCGAGCCGTCCCAGGTCTGGGAATGGGAGGGCTACGGACGGCAGATGCGCCAGTTTATGGCCTCGGAGGACGACCTGGCCGCCTATGTCGCGGCGGTGCTGCCCCGGCTGGTGGCCGTGGGGGCGACGGGCGCAATGCTGTGGTGCTTCGCCGACAGCAGCCCCGACCTCTGGGATGGCCCGCCCTACCGCGACTCCCGTCACGAACGCTTCTTCGGGCTGGTGCGCCCTGACGGATCGCTCAAGCCACACGCCGAGGTGCTGCGCCGGTTCGCCGCGACTCACCCCCAGGTCGCGCGCCCGCCCGCTGTCAAGCTGGCCCCGGTGGATCCCGCCGAGTACTACCGCGATCCCACGGCTATGCTGGTCGCGCGGTACGCGGGCTTCAGCGCGGCGCCTGGTTGAGCCGTGCCCTTGCCCCGCCCATGAATGGGCGGGAAACATGCGCGAAGCCCACCTGCGCCGGCTGCCGGAAGTGGCGGCCGGCGCTTGACTTATGTCTATACAGAGTCTATACTATGACTAACAGCGATGGAGTGTAAAAACGATGCGGTCTGTGGAGTTCGAGTGGGATGACCGGAACTTAGATCATATCGCGCTGCACAGTGTTGAGCCAGACGAAGCGGAAGCTGTCCTGAATAATAACCCACTCGTCCTGCGCACTGCGGATGGCAAATATCTGGGCTACGGGCAGACAGACGGAGGACGTTACCTGCTTATGGTGTTCATCCGCAAATCGATGGCGGTGGTGCGGGTCATTACTGCCCGTGATCTGACGGATGGGGAGAGAAGATGCAATTTCGTAGGAGGCGGAGGTAAGATGGCCGAAATACCAAGTTTTGCCGACGAGGAGGCTGCTGCGGCGTGGTTCGCGACCCATGATACCGGCCCCTATATGGCGGGGCTGGAGGAAGTGACGGAACC
>JAICKM010000346.1 GCA_025927935.1 Chloroflexia bacterium
GAGGTCCTGCTGGTGGTGGACGCCATGACCGGCCAGGACGCCGTGCGCGTGGCCGAGACGTTCAACGAGCAGGTGGGCATCACCGGCGTGGTGCTGACCAAGGTGGACGGCGACGCCCGCGGTGGCGCCGCGCTCTCCGTGCGCACCGTCACCGGCGTGCCGATCAAGCTGATGGGCACCGGCGAGAAGACCGACGCCCTGGAGCCGTTCTTCCCCGACCGCCTGGCCTCACGCATCCTGGGCATGGGCGACGTGATGACGCTCATCGAGCGTGCCCAGTCCGAATACGATGTGGACCAGGCCAAGGCGATGGAGAAGAAACTGCGCACCGCAACCTTCGACCTGGACGACTTCCTGAACCAGTTACAGATGGTCAAGCGGCTCGGCCCCTTGCAGCAGGTCATGGAGATGATCCCCGGCATGGGCGCGGCCATGCGCCAGAGCGACGTGAAGGTGGAAGAGGACGACCTGAAGCACATCGAGGCCATTATCCGCTCGATGACGCCGAAGGAGCGCCACCAGCCGCAGATCATCGACAGCAGCCGGCGCCGTCGCATCGCCCGCGGCAGCGGTGTGACCACGCAGGAAGTGAACATGCTGCTCAACCAGTTCAAGCAGATGCAGAAGATGATGAAGCAACTGGGCGGCTGGGACGGCAAGGGCAAACCGCCGCGCAACCTGCGCGGCATGATGAACATGTTCCGCTGATCCGGCACCTCATCTGAACAAATCCCTGCCCGTGGGCCATGTAGATACATGGCCCACGGCGGCTTTCCGTGCGATCTCCCGCCCGCGCCATTGCATCCGCAAGTCCCGAATCGCTACTGACATAGGGTTGTCACGGCGCTATGCGATACTGGTGGTGGGTTACGAAAACGGCCCATCGGCTGCAAGTAGCGTAAGTGAAAGGAACAGACAGGTGCTCGAAGGACTGAATTTTGTGCTGGTGCAGGTACCGGACGCGCAAGCGGCGCGCGAGTTTTACGCGGATAAGCTGGGCCTCCAGGTGGAGGAACATCAGGGCGGCTTTGTGCAGTTCCAGGCGCGGGACGGCGGCGCCGTCTTCGCCCTGGAGGAAACACCCGGCGCCGTCCCGGTGCAGAGCGTGGAACTCTGGTGGCAGGTGGACGACACCGACGCGTTATATACGGCCCTACAGGCGCAAGGGGTCGAGATCCTCAGCCCGCCGCGCGACGAGCCGTTTGGCCGGGCGCTGGAAGTCAAGGACCCGGCGGGCCACACGGTCCACATGTACCAGCCGCCGCAGCGCGGCTGATCCGCAGGTTACGCGAAGGGGGCGCTCCCACGGGGGCGCCCCCTTTTCGCTGTCACTCTGAGTAGTCTGTCAACGGTGATCTGTCACCTTGCGCCGTGGCTATCACAGCTTGCCGGAAGGTGACAAATGGCCTGTGACGCTCTACTGAGCGGAGCGAAGAGTCTCGTCTCGTTCCCGGCAAGACGAGATGCTTCACTGCGTTCAGCATGACACAGCAGTGATGATAGGCCGACTTACGCGGCGGCCTCCTCAGCGCGGCCACCGAGGTGCGCGGCCAGGAACTTCTCGGCGGCGGTGTAGAACTTGATGCGGTTCTCTGGCTTGGCGAAGCCGTGGCCTTCGTCGGGGAAGAGCATGTATTCGTAGTTGACCCCGTTTTGCTCCATCGCCGCCACGATCTGCTCGGCTTCGGCCTGCGGCACACGCGGGTCGTTGGCGCCCTGCGCGATCAGCATGGGGATCTTGATGCGGTCGGCTTTGAACAGCGGTGAGCGCGACTCCAGGAATGCCGGTTCGGTCTCCGGATTGCCCACGCGCTTGTACATCGTGGCGCGCATGGTGGACCAGTAGGGTGGGATGCTCTTGAGCAGCGTCACCAGGTTGCTGGGACCGACAATGTCCACCGCGCAGCAGAACAGGTCAGGCGTGAAGGCCGCGCCCACCAGGGATGCGTAGCCGCCGTAGGAGCCGCCATAGATCGCCACCTTGGCCGGGTCGGCGATGCCTTGGTCCACGGCCCACTGCACGGCATCGACCAGATCGTCGTGCATCTTCCCGCCCCATTCGCGGTCGCCCGCGTTCAGAAAGTCCTTGCCGTAGCCCGTCGAGCCGCGGAAGTTGACCTGGAGGCAGGCATAGCCGCGGTTCGCCAGCCACTGCGCCTCCGGATCATAGCCCCAGGCGTTGCGGCCCCAGGGTCCACCGTGGACATTCAGCACCACCGGCAGGTTCTTGCCCTCCTGGCCCGGCGGCAAGGTGAGATAGCCGTGGACGGTCCGCCCGTCGCGCGACTGGAACTCGATGGGTTCCATCGCCGCCAGGGTATATTGCGCCAGGTCGGGCTGGTTCTCGAACAGGAAGGCCCCTTTGCGCGTAGCGCGGTCGTAGGTATAATAGGCGATGGGACCATTGTCGACGATGAAGGCGACCAGCCAGGTCTGATCGGCGTGATCGCGGCTGACGATCTGGAAGTCGCCCGCGCGCAACTCGCGAATGGCGGCGATATCGGCCTCGATGGCGGGGTCGAGCACGGTCCACTCCAGGCGGGCACGGGCGAAGCCCACCATCTGCACTTCGTAGGTATCAGGGTGGAGCACCACCTGGCCCACGTCGTACTGCCGGTCCTCGGCCAGCACTTGCGCGTCGCCGGAGCCGATGTCGAGGCGCACCAGCCGGGCGGCGTTGGCCTCGCGCGAATCGCGCAGCAGCAGGCTCTGGCCGTCCTTTGAGAAGCTGAGCGGTTCGCTGCTCAGCGTATCATCCGGGTTCCATGCTACGAGCGTGCGCCAGTCGCTGGTCTCGTCGTCGCGGACCATCAGTTCGGAGCCGCCGTCGGGCGTGGCGGCCACGGCGCCGCGCACTTGCAGGTCGGTATCGGGCAGCCAGCCCATGAACGTGCCCGGATTCTTCGCCAGCACGTTCAGTTCGCCGGTCGGCAGATCAAGCCGGTAAATGTCGTGGACCTGGGGGTTGTCTTTGTTGAGGCCGATCAGTAGTTCGTTGGGGTTATGCTTTTCACTGGCGATGACCTGAGTTTGCACCCCTTCAAACGGGGTCAGATCGCGGATCTCGCCGCTGTCGGGGTTGACGGCGTAGAGCCGCCAGTTCTCGTTGCCGCCCACGTCCTGCACATAGAGCAGGTGGACGCCGTCTTCGGCCCAGAAGTAGGACCGGATGCCGCGGTCGGTGTCTTTGGTAACGGGCTGGAAGTTGCTGCCGTCAACCGGCCCGACCCAGACGTTCAACACGTTGTCGACGGGCGCGATATAAGCCATCCGCTTGCCGTCGGGCGAGAGGCGGGGCGCGGTCTTGACCGGGTTGCCGAACAGCACCGCGCGGGGGATCAATTTCGGCGCCGTTGCCTTGCTGGTAGTCATGGGGCTGTCTCCTCTGGGCACTAAGTTTCGCTCACTTCGTAAAGCTCGACGCCGGGCGGCAAGCCCGCGCCGGGGCCGTGTCCCCCGTGGCCGCCGTGTCCGCCATGGGCCGGTGCATCGGCGGCGGGTGCGGGGCGGCCATGCGCCTGGGCGTTGGCGGCGCTGTTGACCCAGGCGTCGAAGTCGGCGCGGGTCTGCCAGCGGGAGATCGAGAGATATTCGCGCGTGCCCTCGCTGGGGCGCAGCAGTTCAAACCCAGCAAAACCGGGACTCTGCTGCACGCCGGGCAGCCGTTCGGCGAACCGGCGCTCCATAGCCGCCGCCGCTTCGGGATCGGACGGCGCGGGGATACGCACAATCGCAACTAGCATCGGAAACCCTCCTTCAGGGATCGTGATAGGGGCGTGGACAACACCCCATTATAGCAGATATACGCGGGGCGGGTCCGCCGGGGTGGCGTGTCCCAGCCCCGGCCCGTTAACGGGCAGGCTGCGTAAAGGTAGCCGGCGGTTTGCGCTGCCGGGTGACTGTCATATCGGGGCGGATCTGCTCGTTACCATTGCGGGTGCTTCGCGGGCGCGGCCCCAACCGTGCCGGACGAGAAATTGGAATTCAGGAGGTCATTTGAACATTAGCCATCTCTTACACGATCCGTTAGAGGCGATGAGCAAATTGCTGGCGCGCCTGGGGCAGCAGTGGACGGCGGTACTGGGCCTGCCGGTGGCGCTGGCCGTGGTACTGGTCTACTGGCTGCCGCGGCTGGCTCGCCGGGCCGGGACGCCGCAGGACGCGCGCCTGCTGCGCGAGGCCGGGTTGCTGGCGCTCGGCTGGGGGGGAGTGGACCTCGCTCTGACCGCCGGGTTGCCTGTGCTGCGCCTGTCTTACGCGCCGGTGCGCACGGCCTTTTTCATGTTGCTCTGGGGCCGCACGGGTATCTCCGGCGCGGGCACGGCGCTGGCGGTGGCGAGCGTGCTGGCCGGGCGCGATCTGCCGCCGGGCGGGCGCCGCCTGATCACCTCCGGCCTCTGGGCCATGCACGCGGCCATGGCGCTGGTCCTGGTCTATGCTACCTACGTGGGCGGGGCGCGCCTGCGGGTGACACGCGCCAAGCTATCCTTCCCCGGGCACACCCCCGATGCGCCGCCGCTGCACCTGCGTCTGGCCCAGGTCTCGGACATTCATATGGAGCGCATGAGCCGCCGCGACGAGGCGATGGTTGCGCTGTTGCGCGAGGCCCGGCCCGACCTGGTTCTGCTCACCGGCGATTTCATCAACATCGATTATTATGACGTGCGCGCCTACGAAGACCTGCGCGCTCTGCTGAGCCAGGTCGCGGCGCTGGCCCCGCCGCTCGGCGTGTACGCCTGCCTGGGCAATGTCGATCCGCCCAAACTAATGGGCACCCTGCTGGAGAGCGCGGGCGTCCACCTGCTGGTCGATACCGCCGTAACGCTGCCGGTGGCCGGGCGCCAGGTGCAGATCCTCGGCGCCGCCACCAGCCGCGGCCACCGCTGGGAGTTCGACTTGCCGCACTTTTGCGCGGCGGTGGCCGCAGCGGAAGCCCAGGGTACGCCCGACTTTCGCCTGCTGCTCTACCACACGCCCGATTTCGTGCCGCAGGCCGCCCGTGCTGGGGTCGATCTCTACCTGTGCGGCCACACCCACGGCGGCCAGATCCGCTTGCCGCTGATTGGCGCGTTGCGCACCGGCTCGCGCTTCGGGCGGCGCTATGTTATCGGCCTCAACCGGCTGCCCAACGGCGGCTACATCCACACCAACCGCGGCCTCGGCTTCGAGGGCATGTCGCTGCCCCGCGTGCGGGTGCTCTGCCCGCCCGAAGTCGCGCTGTTCGACGTGACTATCGGCGACTGTGGGCGCGAGATCGCCCCGGCGGGCTGAGCTATGGCGAATAGCGGCTTGCTGAGGCGTTATACATAGCATGTTACGCAAAGACAAGCAGCCGGCGATGCGGCGGCGCAGACGGCGCAACCTGCTGGGCTTGAACTTGCTGGCGCTGCTGGGCGCCGGGCTGTTCTGGACGTTCGGCTACCAGATGTCCACGGACAGCACGCCCCATGTCCTGGCGGAGTCGGGCATCGTCCAGGCCAACGTCACCTACTGCACCGGCAACGGGATGGATCTGAAGCTGGATCTTTACCTGCCGCCGCCGCTGACGGCCGCCCCGGCGCCGGTGGCGGTATATGTGCATGGTGGCGGCTGGCAGGAGGGCGATAAGAACTGGATCGACCGGGTGCTCCCGGCGGACCGGCTTGTCGCACGGGGCTATGTGGTGGCGGCGCTCAACTACCGCCTGGCGCCGCGCCACACCTGGCCCGCGCAGATCGAGGATGCCAAGTGCGCGATCCGCTACTTGCGCGCTCATGCCGCCACGTATCACCTGGACCCGGATCGGATCGGCGTGTGGGGCGAAAGCGCGGGCGGCCACCTGGCGGCCCTGCTCGGCCTGGCCGGGCCGGATGCCGGGTTCGAGGGCCAGGGCGGCTACGCCGATCAGTCCAGCCGGGTCCAGGCCGTGGTCGATATGTGCGGCCCCGCCGATTTCACCACCCTGGATCTGAACCTCTCCAATCGCCTGATGGCGCAGATGCTGCTCGGCACGCAGCCCGATCCCGACGTGTTGCGCCGGGTCAGCCCCGTCAGCTATTCACGGAAGGACGCGCCGCCTTTCCTCATCCTGCACGGCGATAAAGACCCGCTGGTGGCCTACAGCAACTCGCAGCATTTGTACGACGCCCTGCACAATGCGGAGGCGCCCGTGACTTTCATCACCGTGAAGAACTCCGGCCATGTCTTCAGCCCCAGCGGTGGGGTGATGAGTCCGACCGTGCCGGAGATCGACAGCATGGTCGTCGCGTTTTTCGACAAAGCGCTGGGTAACAACGGGGCAACCATACGCACGTTCCCGCAGACCGGCAAGACGGCGCGTGGCCCGTTCCTGGCCTACTGGACGGCGCATGGCGGCGTGGCGGCGCTCGGCTATCCGGTTTCCGAACCGGTGCAGGAGCGCCGGGCAGATGGCCGTGCGTACACGGTGCAGTACTTTGAAAGGGCCGCGCTCGAATTTCACCCCGACAACCCGGTTGGTGGCACAGTTGTCCCCGCGCGCCTGGGGGTCGCGCGCCTCCAGCAGAAGTATCCCGCGGGCATCCCTGATGCCATGCCCAATACGGCTGCCGGCTCCGTGCTCTTTACGCAAACGGGCAAGCGGCTGGGCGGCGCGTTCCTGGCGTACTGGCGTGCCCATGACGGCGAGGCCACGCTGGGCTACCCCCTCTCCGACGAGTTTACCGAAGTGGCGGACCTGGATAGCCGGCCCTATCGAGTGCAGTATTTCGAGCGGGCCGTCCTGGAAGCCCACCCGGCCAACCCTGCGCCGTTCGCGGTGGTGCCCGCGGAACTGGGCACACTGGCCTATCGCGCCCGCTATCTAGCCGCCGGACCGCCCGCAATTGGCGCGCGCTGACGGCCCGAAGGCAGCGCCTGGCTTCCACTCCTGATACCTCCACCTGCTCAGCCCAATTTGCCTGCCCCCTCCGCCGGGGTGCTGATCTTGCTTCCCTACGGATTCTGTGCTGCAAACAAGCATTGGTAGGAGGATATTACATGGCGGGCGACGAGGTGGTTGATCTGCAATCGGTGATCGAGAATCCATTCACGGGCAGTTTGCGGCTGACGCGCAGGATTAGCAGTGAGTGGTGGGGCGTGCTGCCGCTGCCGCTGCTGCTGGCGGGCGGCCTGGTCTATCTGCTGCCGCGGCTGCTGCGGAACGCCGGAGCGCCGGGGCGCGCGGCGGTGGTGCGCCAGGCGGGACTACAGGCGCTGGGCTGGGGCGGGGTGGATCTGGCCGCGATGGCCGGGTTGCCTTTGTTGCGACTGTCTTACGCGCCGGTGCGGGCGGCCTTCTTCAACCTGCTGTGCGGGCGGGCCGCCATCTCCGGCGGCGCGACGGCCCTGGCGTTGGCGA
>JAICKM010000524.1 GCA_025927935.1 Chloroflexia bacterium
CCCGCGTCGAGGAACTCACGGTACAGGCGATAGCTGTTGACGTAGATATAAGCCTGGGCATCGGTCAGGCGCGCGGGCACCAGCGCTCGCCCTTCCGGCGTCTGCCGGTACGCGGGGATCGCGGCGGACGAGATGCGCTCGCCGTAGAGGCTGATCAGGCGGTCGGTTTGCAGGGCCGGCGGTGCGTCGGGGTAGACCGACAGGGCGATCAGGTCAAACTGCGGCTCGTTTTTCAGGTCGTAGGCCAGGATGGTCGCTTCGTCGCGGAAGTGCGCTGCGATGCGCGACTCGATATCGGCCACCTGGCGCAGGTCGGGTTCGACGTAGTCGGTGAAGGTGAGGATCAGGAACAGGCCGTGCCGCCGGGCCAGGTCGACCACCAGGTCGAGTTTGCGGAAGTTGTTGCGCAGCACATCGGTTTTCAGCGGCGGCTGGATGAAGAGGCGCACCGTGTTCAGCCCGATGGCCGAGGCGCGGGTAAAGTCGGCGTCGATCACTGCCGGGTCGAACTGGCCGTCTTCCCACATGCGCCAGGCGCGGTCGGGCGCCCCGACATAGTTGACGGCCCAGACAAAGAAGGGTCGCCCATCGGGGCGCAGCAAGCGCGTGTTGCCGGGCGCCACCTGGACAAACCCGCTCGCGCCTTCGCTGGCGCGCGGGCGCAGCGAGGCCACCGGCGCCAGCACCAGCAGCAGCAGCAGCAGCGCGCGGACAAAGCTCCAATGTGTACGAGGCAAGGACATGGCGAGGACCCAGGGGCGCTACTGCTAACGCCCGTTAATCGGATGGTGTTTTACTGATTCGGTATGAGCAGCTTTGCCCGCCTTTGCCCCGGCAAGTAACTTCTTCAATCGTGAAATTCTTCCCAGTGGCCCAGCGCAACGTGGAGGTGAGCACGCCCACCATCGCATTGCAGCCGATGTCAGTGTGGCGGTTATAGCAATAGGGACACATGCCCACGCTATAGATGTAGTGATCGCCGGCATCGCGCAGGTCGGTCGGAATACCCAGGTCACGCGAGTTAGCGACAATCCGATCCATGCTGAACTTCATCTTCATCGCCATCGGCATACACTTCCTGGCCGTAGCGGCGACCCCCAGCATGCGCGGCTGCTCGTTGATCCCGTAGTTGAACAACTCCTGGCCGACCCGCAACTGCATCGACTTGGCGGCGCGGCCATAGAAGTCTTCCATGGCCTTGCCGAAGGCGCTGTACTGGCTATACGGGATATTGAACTCAATGACATTGGGCGGATAGTTGCCGACATACTGCTCCAGGCCGGCACTACGCAGCATCGCGTTGACGCCCTTCTCGCCGGTCACGCGCTCCACGGCCATGATCAGCAGGCGCATCCCCGCGCTCGGATATTGCGGCTCTTCGCCTTCGTTGAACGTCGGCGTGGCGATGGGCGCCTCTTCATGCTCGCCCTCTTCCTCAGCGGTAAATGCCTCGGCGGGATGCGCGGCCGGCGGTCGCGCGGCCTGGGCCGGCGCGGTAGCGCCGGCTGGGACGGGGGCCGGCGCGGTAGCGGCGGCGCGGGCGGCCATCTGGGCTTCTCGCCCGCGCACCCAGTTCATGCCTTCCAACGCCTGCTGGTTGTGCGGGTTGATCGCCAGCACGCGTTCCAGGCAGGTCTTCATCATCGGTAGATTGTTGGCGACCCCACTAAGCCAGAGCCAGGCTTCCTCGCTGTGCGGCTCCAACTGCACCACGCGCCCCAGGTACTCCCGTGCGAGATCCTTTTGCCCGGAAGTCGCCGCTGTCTTGCCCTTGGCTAGCAATTCTTCGGCTGTCGAAGGCATCCCCCACTCCTTGCTGCCCGGTTCCGGCGCGGGCACGCGCTCCGGCGAGGATAATGGAATTCCGTCGTGCTGAGGCCGGTGGTGCGAAACCGCGGAGGCACGCGCCCCCACGATTCGGGCCTGGACGAAAGGCCGCTACTGCGACCGCAGTATACACCATCACCAGGGGGGAGTCAACAGGCTTTGGTAAGGATTCTCACAGCTAAATTGCAGCTTAAAGCGCGGTGGATAAAGCTTAACATGACATATAAATCCCCAGAGCATAAATAGGCGGCATAACGCAAAGCCGGGCGGTCTCGTTAGAACAGACGCCAGGAACGTACACGATCTCATGCCGCGGTTGTTCCTGTATTTACCTCTAATAGTAGTTGTATAGCTACCAGCTATAGACTACCGCGATCGCAAACGGCCCGTTTGATCGTCACGCCAACCAGAGTACCGCCGAATATCTAGAGCCGAACAGCGCCAAGCGCTGCGCGCAAAGGATGTGACATGTCTGATCCCATCTCGCCGCTCGCGCGTGCCAGCTACGATTTGTTTACCGGAACCCTGTTCATCGCGTTCCTGATCCTCCTGGGCATCGGCGGATTCATTCTGTATATGATCTTCCGCTTCCGGGCCAGGCCGGGGGACGATACGGAGCCGCCGGCGATCTACAGCAACCGCCGCCTGGAGATCGCCTGGACCGCGGGGCCGGCCTTGCTCCTAGTCGGGGTCCTGTTCTTCGCGATCCCGGCGCAGCTCTCGCAGGAGGTCGAGACCAGCAAGCCCGCCGATGGACAGCAGCCGCCGGATATTCAGGTCATCGGGCACCAGTGGTGGTGGGAGATCCGCTACCCCCAGACCGGCGCCAGTGTCATCACCGCCAACGAACTTCATATGCCGGTCGGCAAGAAGTTGCTGGTTCAGGTCGACTCGGGCGATGTGATCCATGACGTCTGGATCCCGCAACTGGGACCGAAGATGGACACCGTGCCAGGCCAGACCAACTGGATGTGGCTGCAAGCCGACCGGGCGGGCACCTATCCAGGGGTGTGCGCCGAGTATTGCGGCACGGAGCACGCCTGGATGCTGATCAAGGCCATTGCGCAACCGCAGGCTGAGTTCGACGCCTGGTTGCAACAGCAACGCGCTCCGGCGGTGCCGGCCACGACCGCCGAAACACAGCACGGCGCGCAACTCTTCACTCAGCGGACCTGCATCAACTGCCACGCGATCAGCGGCACCGCCGCCCAGGCCCGCGTCGGCCCCGACCTCACCCACTATGCCAGCCGCGGGGTGCTGGGGGCGGGAGTCCTGACCCAGACCCCGGAGAACACGATGCGCTGGTTGCAGGACCCGCAGAAGGTCAAGCCGGGCAACCGTATGCCCAACCTGCACCTGGCGCCCGACGAGTTGCGAGATCTCACGGCTTATATGGAGAGCTTAAAATGAGCGCAATTCCGCTGGTTCCCGAACCCACCGAAGCCCTGCCGGCCGTCCGCTCCGACGAGGGGTTGATTAGCTGGATCGCGTCGGTCGATCACAAGCAGATCGGCATCCTGTACCTGATCACGACGATCTTCTTCTTCGTCGTCGGCGGCATCGAAGCCTTATTGATGCGGCTGCAACTGGCCGTGCCCAATAATACGCTGTTGCAACCGGGGGCCTATAATCAGATCTTCACGATGCACGGCACGACCATGATCTTCCTGGTCGTCATGCCGATTCTGATCGGGTTTGCCAACTACTTCGTGCCGTTGATGATCGGGGCGCGCGACGTGGCTTTCCCGCGCTTGAATGCCTTCAGCTACTGGATCTTGCTGTTCGGCGGGCTGCTGCTCTATTACAGCTTCGTCGCGGGCGGCGCACCGGACGCCGGTTGGTTCGCCTACGCGCCGTTGAGCGAACGTCCCTACTCAACCACGCCGGGCCTGGACTACTACACCGTGGGCCTGCTGTCAACCGGTATCGGCACCGTGGCCTCCGCCATTAACCTGATCGTCACCATCTTGCACTTGCGCGCGCCGGGTATGACCTTGCGCCGGCTGCCGCTGTTCGTCTGGATGGTGCTGTTCAACTCGGTGCTGATCATTCTCGCGCTGCCCGCGCTCAATGCCGGGCTGGTGATGCTGCTCATCGATCGCCAGCTAGCCGCCCACTTTTTCGATCCGCTGCACGGCGGGCACCCGCTGCTCTGGCAGCATGTCTTCTGGTCGTTCGGCCATCCCGAAGTCTACATCATGGTCTTGCCCGCTTTCGGCATGATCTCCGAGATGATCCCCGTCTTCTCGCGCAAGCCGATCTTCGGCTACGGCTTCGTGGCCGGCTCGACGATTGCCATCGGCTTCTTGAGCCTGCTGGTCTATGCGCACCATATGTTCACCGTGGGTATGGGCTTCACCCTCGACCTGGCCTTCGGCCTCTCCAGCATGTTAATCGCCATTCCCACCGGGGTCAAGATCTTCAACTGGACCACCACGATGTTCCGCGGCAATCTCCACTTCACGACGGCGATGAAGTTCTCCGTGGCCTTCCTGATTCTGTTCACCATGGGCGGCGTCACCGGCGTGCAGTTCGCGACGGTGCCGGTCGATAAACAACTGACCGACAGCTACTACGTGGTAGCCCACATGCACTATGTACTGTTCGGCGGCACCGCCTTCGCCGTATTTGGCGCCTTCTACTACTGGTTCCCCAAGATGACCGGGCGGATGCTGTCGGAGCGCCTGGGCAACGTCCACTTCTGGCTGGCCTTCATCGGCTTCAACATGACCTTCTTGATCCAGCACGTCCTGGGCTGGGACGGCATGCCGCGCCGGGTGTGGACCTATCCCGACAATCCCGGTTGGGGCTTGATGAACATGATCTCGACCATTGGGGCGTTCATCCTGGCCTTCTCGGTGCTGTTGTTTGTCATCAACTGCGTGGTGAGCCTGCGGCGCGGCAAGATCGCGGGCGACAATCCCTGGAACGCCTGGACCTTAGAATGGGCCACTACCTCGCCGCCGCCCATCCACAACTTCGATCAGGTGCCGCCCATCCGCGGACGCCGGCCCCTCTGGGACATGGCCCACCCGGAAGCCGCCGACTGGAAGAATGAGCATCATTAGGGGGAGTCACGCCATGACAGGCATTGAACACCTGAACGCCGGGACCGCGGAACCGGAAGCTCCGCACCTCGACCGGTTTGAACGGCTGGAACCGAACCAACTGGCGGTCGCCCTCTTCATTCTGTCCGAAGTGGTCTTCTTCGCCATGCTGATCATCGCCTATATCTTTTATCGGGACGCGCCGGCCGTCGCCGGTGGCCCTACGGCGAAGACGGCGCTGGACATCCCGCTGACCACCCTGTTCAGCATCTGCCTGTTCGCCAGCAGCGGCACGATCTGGATGGCCGACCGCAG
>JAICKM010000990.1 GCA_025927935.1 Chloroflexia bacterium
CGGGGCGGCGCGCGGAACTGCGCCTGAGCGAGATCGCCGCGCAGTTGGAGATGAGTCCGCTGGCTCTAGAGTCCGCGCTGTTGCGCTGGCGCGACGAGGAGCGCATCGTCTTGCGCAGCGGCGGGCGCGAGCCGGTGATCGAGCGTCTGCCGCCGCCCGCCGACGTGGCCGCGCGCCTGAACGCGCTGCTGGCCGACTATGACAAGGCCCAACTGGCGCGCATCGACCAGCTCTTCGCCTACACCGGCACCGACGCCTGCCGCCACCAGATGCTGGCCCGCCACCTCGGCCACAGCATCGACTCCTGCGGCGAAAGCTGCGACAACTGCAAGAGTGGCGCGGCCCGCCATGCCCGCCCGCCGCGCAGCACCGCCGAGCAAGCCGCCGACCTGGACGCGCTGCTGGCCCGCGCCCGCGAGGACCGCGCCCGCCTGAACCGCGCCCCGCTGAGCCTCAAGCGCGCGCTCACCATCATCGACTGTGTCGCCAGCCAGCCCTACGCCGTGACCAAGACCGCCCTGGCCCGTGTGCTCACTGGCCGCGACGACGCGCCTTTCACGGCGGGCCAGGTGCGCGGCCACGGCGCCTTGTCGGGCGCGGATCGCTTCGACCTGCCCAAGCAGATCGACGCGCTAGTCGATCTGGGCTACCTGTCCGCGGACACCAGCGGCGGCCAGCGCCTGATCGGCCTGGGCAGCCTGGAGGCCGTCGGTCCGCTGACGACTGCCCCCGTCCGGCGCCCGGCACGCGCCGATGAGGATGGCACCTGGGCCGCGCCCGCGCTCGGCACGCGCCCGGTTCCGCCGCCCACGCGCTACTCGCGCCCAGCAGCCGCGCCCGCGGACGAACCCGACGAGATCATCCCGGCGGCCATGCCCGCGCTGCCCGACAATCCGGCGCAGATTATGCTGGAGTGCATCGCCTCGCTGCCCTTCGCTATGGGCCGCACCGGCGTGGCGAAGGTCTTGGCCGGGGCCGACAGCAGCCCGGTGGACGCCGACCGCTGCCGCCATTTCGGCGCACTGTCGATGTGCGCGCGCACGGCCATCGGCCAGGAGTTGCTCAAGCTGGTCGAAGCGGGCTACCTGCGCCAGGACCTCGACGGCGAGTATCCCTTGCTGGCCCTGACCGCCAAAGGCCGCGAGGAAGTGCCGCCGCCCGACCTGGTGCGCCTGGGCTACAAAGCGGGCAGCGGCCCCGACGCCGCCCGCCGCCGCCAGGAGCGCGAGGAATGGCGGCGCGGCGCCTATGAAGCGGCCAGCCGCCTGGCCGCGGGCGTGACCGCAAACGCCGTCGATTCGGCGGAGGCCGCCGACCGCTTCGAGCGGCTGCGGCTCTGGCGGCGCACCACCGCTCAGCGCGAGGGCGTGCCGCCCTTCATGATCTTCCACGACCGCGTGCTCGAAGCCCTGGCCCGCACGCCCGTGGCAAGCCTCGACGATCTGCGCGCCATCCGCGGCATCGGCAGCATCGCCCTCGCCAAGCATGGCGCGGCCCTGCTGGAGATCCTCGCCCCCGCGCCGGGCACCGAGGCCGAATAGTCGATCCCACCGCATGTGGCACGCTGCGCGCAAAGTCGCGCCGTATACGGACCACTAGAAACGAGTCTCCTCCCCCATGATCGAGATACGCAAAGCCACGGCGGCGGATGTGGAAGGCATCTGCCGGGTCTGTACAGCGGGCTGGCGCGACGCCTATACGGGCCTTTTGCCCACGGCCTATATCGAGCAGGCCATCGCCGAGTTCTACAACCCGGCCCGCGTTGCCGCCGAGGTGGCCGATCCACAGGGCTGGGACGGCTGGTGGGTGGCCGTGGAACGGGGTGTGGTGGTGGGGGCGGGCGGCGGCGGCCTCCCCGCCCCGGGCACGGGCGAACTCTTCGTGCTCTACGTCGATCCGGCACGCCGGGGCGCGGGCATCGGCACGCGCCTGCTGGCCGCCATCACCCAGGAAGAGCGGGCGCAAGGCGCCCGCGAACAGTGGGTCTCGGTGGCGAAGGGCAACCACAAGGGCATCCCCTTCTACGAGGCACGCGGCTTCCGGGCGTACCACGAGCAACCGATTTACGGCAGCCGCCCCGAAGACGCCGTGGTCTCGGTCCGCTACCAGCGCGCGCTGGACGGCGCCGGGCCAGCGC
>JAICKM010000948.1 GCA_025927935.1 Chloroflexia bacterium
CAGCAGGTCGGCGCCGCGGGCAACCGCCGCGCGGGCCACCTCGGCGACGTCGACCGGCTCGGGGCCCTCCAGCAGGAACACCTCGGCGCCAAGGTCGGTGGCCGCCCGCTGCAGGCCGAACCGGCCGACCTTCCCGCCACCCGACTTCGGGTTCATGATCAGGAACGGATGCCGGGCAGCCTGGGTCACCGGGTACTCGGGCATCCGCCACTGGCCGCGCTCACCGGCCAGGGCCGCGCGGGCGGCCATGCCCGCCAGCAGCCACCCGGCCGCCGCCACCAGCGCCACCCACAACAGGGAGTGCAGCGCGTACACGACGACGACCGCGATCGGCGCCGCCGCGAACAGCGCCAGCGCCAGCCAGCGCAGCACGCCCCGGCGGGACAGGAACCAGAAGGCCGCCGCCAGGCTGACCACCGCGGCCACCAGCCCCACCGTCAGCATCGTCAGGCTCGCCAGCCCGGCCTCGACCGCCACGATCGCGACCGCGGACAAGGCCAGGGCGAAGCTCAGCCGGGCCAGCCACTGTGCCGAGCGCGATCCAGTTGGTGCGGCTTCCCTCAGCATCGTCCAATCGTCACGGTCCGCGCCTGCCCGCGCATCACCTTGCGCGGGTGGTCGCCGCCGCGGGCCTGGAACCGGAGGCCTGGAACCGGAGGCCTGGAACCGGAGAGCTGGAGCGCAGGCCTGGAACCGCGGGCGGTGAGTTGTTACTATGCGTCCCACGGCATGATCCGTCCGCCGCCGCCGTCCGCGCCCGCGCCGCATGACGGCATCGCCGGTCAAGGTCTCTCGGGGCCCGTGACTCCTCGCTGTGTGGCAGGCATGCCCTTTCATCGGCGGGACGCGCGGGATCTCGCCGGGGATGGACTCCAGGGTGCCGAAGAAGCAGACCACCGCGGGAAAGAAGGCACGCGCCGCCGCCCGCGCGGGGGAGAAGTACACCACCGCCTTGCGCGGGCAGCTGCCGTCAGGCACTGGCCCCGCCGCCATGTCACCAGTAACGGATCCCGCGCGCCGGCCGGGACTTGAGCACCGCGCCCTGATGGATGAGGGACCGGGCTGGCGGCCATTCCGCGGCACTGGGCTGTTCAGGCGGATCGGCGGCCAGCAGGCGGTCGACCGGCTGGTTGACCGGCTGTATGAGGGGATCTCGGGCGACGCGCAGCTGCGCCCGCTGTTCCCGCGCGACCTGGCGGGCAGCCGGTCACGGCAGAAGCTGTTCTTCGCGGAGTGGCTGGGCGGCCCCGGCCGCTACAGCGAGCAGGCGCACGCGGGCCTGCGGCACACCCATGATGGCCTGCCGATCACGGCGGCGCTGGCCGACCGGTGGCTGGGGCACTTGCGCCGGGCGCTGGAGGCCACGGTCACGGCCGACGATGACCGTGCGGCGATCGCCACGGTGGCCCGCTCCCTGGCCACGGCGCTCGTCAGCGGGCAAGTGGCCCCGGCCCAGCCCACGGGGCGGAGGCGCAGGCCAGGCAGTTCCACAGGCAACACGTCCCCAGGCAACACGTCCCCAGGCAACAGCGCCCCAGGCAACAGTGCCCCAGGCGACAGTGCGCCACGGCCAGTGGCCTGGTGCGGCATCGCCGCGCGCAGCGTGGCGCGGGCGCGGGACCTGGCCCACCGGGGGGACCTCGCCGGGCTCGGCGCGGCGCTGGCGCAGGCCCCGGACCTGCTGCTGCCGTCCTACGCGGCGGCGATCATGCAGGCGGCCGCGCTGGCGGGCCGGTCCGAGATCGTCGCCATGCTGCTGGAGCGCGGCGTCGGCGCCGACCATCCCTTCTTCCTGCCGGTGAACGTCACCGGGATGGCGTTCGAGCGGGTGGTGTTCGTGACCCCGCTGTGCGCGGCCCGGATGAAGCGCCGCCGGGCGGCGGAGTCGCTGCTGATGGCGGCGGGCGCCCGCGAGGACGTCTTCACCGCGGCGTTCCTCGGCGACCGGGACTCACTGGCCCGGATGCTGGCCGCCGATCCCGGCCTGGCCCAGGCGGCCGACCCGGCGGTCGACGTCCTGGCCATCACCCCCGTCGACCACGCGGTCGCGGGCGGCCAGCCCGATGCGCTGCGCCTTCTCCTGGGCCACGCTGGCTTGGATCACGCCCTCCCGGATCACGCTGGGGATCCGCCCGCCGGCTACGCGCGGGCGCTGCGCGGCGCCGCCGCGCGAGGCAGCGCGGAGATGGCCGAGCTGCTGCTGGCGCACGGGGCGGACGCCACCCGGATCGGCGTCGGACGCTGGGTCCTGGATCCCGTGCTCGCCCCGCTGCTGGCCAGCCACGGCGCGGCGATCGACTCCTCCGGCGCCTGGATCGGCGCCAGCTGCACCGGGAACCAGGGCCGCACCGACGATCCGGACTACGTCCGCGCCCTGCTGCGCCACGGTGCCC
>JAICKM010000682.1 GCA_025927935.1 Chloroflexia bacterium
GCCATCGCGGCCATGGTCATGCCCGCGGGCACCAGCGGCTTCAACGCCTCGGCATGCTCGACGCTGGGGATCAGGTTCTCCGGCACGAAATAGGTGTTGCGCCAGTCGCCCTCCGGCCAGTGGCTGTCCCTGGTCAGCGTGCCCGTCAGCGTCCCTTCGTCAAAGGGCACCCGCGCAATCACGGCGATGTGGTGCTCCCGGCACGCCGGGAACAGTTCGTCCTCCGGCGCCTGGTCGAAGATGTTGTAGATCACCTGGACGCTGTCGATCCGCCCGGTGGCAATCGTCCGCAGCGCGTTCCACGGCTCCCAGCGGTTGATGCTGATGCCCACGCCGCCCACCAGGCCCTCGTGCTTGAGGTCGTCCATCGTCCGCTGCCAGCCCCGATCATCCGCCCAGACATCTTCCCAGACGTGGAACTGGATCAGGTCTACACTTGGCAGCCCCAGGTTCGCCAGGCTCTTCTCGGTGTACTCGCGGATATGGTCCGGCGGAAACGCATTCACGATCCGGTCGCCGCGTCGCGACGGCCATTGCCAGTTCTTGGGCGGGATCTTGGTCGCCGTATACAGCCGCTTGTCGGGGTTCGCCCGCACCAGTTCGCCTAGCAGCCGCTCGCTGTGCCCCGCGCCGTAGCCCCAGGCCGTATCGAAGAAGTTACAACCCCGGTCCACCGCCGCCTGCAACGCCCGGCGCGACTCCTCGTCGTCCGCGCCGGTCCACCCGCCCATGCCCCACATGCCGTACCCGATCTCGCTGACCTGCCACCCCAGGCGGCCAAAAGTCCGATAATGCATTCCCTTGCCTCCCCCATCCACTCCGATCATCGATCCACGCCGCCGCCCGCCGGGCCATCCCGGCCCATTATATAACCCCTCGCCGTCCCGAATGGTACTGCCAATCCGCACCCTTCGTCGCTGTAGGGGCCGGTTGCGAACCGGCCCGCCTTCCACCCCCCGCCGCGCGCCGCCATCGTCGCTGTAGGGGCCGGTTTGCAACCGGCCCCACCCGCGCACAAACCAGCAAGGCCCCGCCGGACTGGCGGGGCCTTACTCGAACTATGGGGACGGATAATCGTTGTTACGGGGTCGTACCCTGGTTGCCCTGCCCATTCGGGTCAAAGGGCGATCCGTTAGGATTCTGGCTCGACGACGACGGCTGATCCGGCCACGGCTCCAGCGTCACCTTCACCTGTTGCTGCTGGCCGCCCCGCAGAATGGTCAGGGTCACGGTATCGCCGCTGTGCTTGTTCGTCAGATAATTGGTCAGATCCTCCACCGAACTGACGGCATTGCCGTCCACCGCGGTGATGATGTCGCCCAGCGTGCTGCTGGTCGTGGGATCCGATCCCTGCAGGCCCGCCTTGGCCGCCGGGCTGTTGGCGGTCACGCCAGCCACCAGCACGCCCTTGCTTACCGGCGCGTTAATCTGCGAGGCCACATCGGCGTTCAGCGCGACCCCGCTGATGCCCAGCCACACCCGCTGGATCGTGCTGCCCTGGCTCAGTTGCGGCAGCAGACTCTTGGCCCGGTTGATCGGGATTGCGAAACCCACGCCGACCGAGCCTTCGACCGGACTCTCGATAGCCGTATTAATGCCGATCACCTGGCCCTGCATGTTGAACAGCGGGCCACCGGAGTTGCCGGGGTTGATCGGCGCGTCGGTCTGGATCATCGGGCGGACCGGCTGGTTGCCGCTCGACCAACTGCGGTTCACCGCGCTGATGATGCCCGCGGTCACGGTGTGGTCGAGGCCAAACGGATTGCCGATAGCCACCACTTCATCGCCCACCTGCGCGCTGTCCGAGTCGCCCAGCGTCGCCACCTGCACCTTATCAGCCGGCAAATTGGCCGAAAGCAGGGCCAGGTCGTCCTGCGGCGCGCTCCCCGCCACGGTGGCGGTCACGCTCGTGCCGTCCGCCAGCACGACGCGGATCGTGTTCGCGCCCTGCACCACATGGTAGTTGGTCAGCACGTGGGTCTTGTCCACGACAATGCCGCTGCCTTCCCCGCTACCCGAGAAGCGGCCGTTGCCCAGCGTCGTCTGCACCGAGACGACCGAGTTGGACACCTGCGTATACAGGCTGCCGATGGCGCTGCTGTTCTGATTCTCTACTGTCTGCACGTTACTCGTGGTCGGGGCAATCGTGGTAGCGGCCTGCGGCGAACTCGCTTGCGCGAGCGTCCAGGCGGTGGCCCCGCCGCCGATACCCCCGGCCACCAGACCCAGCATCATAAGCAGGGCCAGCATCATCATCCCCACGCCGCCGCGCTTGGGGGCGCGTTGCCGGGTGGGCGTCTCGCGCGCCGGATACGGCTCGGCCGGGGTGGTGTTGTTGTAGGCCATACCGGCGAGCGGCGGCATCACCGGCAGCGGCGCCGTGACGCGAGTGCGGCCATACACCGGTTCGCTGCTAACGGCGGGATCGGACGGGGTGGTCTGCGGCTCGGTGGGAGCCGGCTCCGCCCCAGGGATTGGTTGCGAATTATACTCTTGCATGATACTGCCTCCTCATAGCTGCCCTCGCGGGGCTATATAACAAAACCGTGCGGCCCTCGCGGGCCGGCCTGCGTTAGCATCTCGGTTGGAACCCCGGCGGTCGCCCCTTGCATGGGCCGCCGGGGTTCGTACAATTCCATTATCCCGCGCGCACCACAGAACCGCCGCAGAGCATGAGCAGAATGAGGTAAGAGTTTGGCGCTGGGCACCAGCGCGCCCGCTGTAGTATGATAGCCCTGCACAGAGCCGTTCGTGCGGCCAATCCAAATAGGGGGAAATGCGCGCCATGCACACCGATCTGGCCCGGCGCGACTATGATGTCGTCGTCATCGGCGGCGGGCAAGCGGGCCTCGCCACCGGCTATTATTTGCGCCGCAGCGGGCTGTCGTTCGTCATCCTCGACGGCGAACCGGCCTCCGGCGGAGCCTGGCAGCACACCTGGGATTCGCTGGCGCTGTTCTCCCCGGCGCAGTGGAGTTCGTTACCGGGGGTGTTCATGCCGGGCGGCACGCGCACTTATCCGGACCGCGACGCCGTCCTCGCCTACCTCGCCGCGTATGAGGCGCGCTACCAGCTACCCATCGTCCGCCCGGTGCTGGTGCGGGCCGTCGAGCGCATGGAAGGCAGGCTGGCGGTGGCGAGTGATGCCGGCGTCTGGCGGGCGCGCGCCGTGGTCAGCGCCACCGGCACCTGGCGCAACCCCTACATTCCGCTCTATCCGGGGCGCGACCGGTTCCAGGGCACCCAGATCCACTCCGCCCACTACCGCAACGCGGCGGGCCTCGCCGGGCGGCGGGTGCTCGTGGTCGGCGCGCGCAATTCCGGCGCCCAGATCCTGGCCGAGGTCTCCCAGGTGGCGCCCACCATCTGGGTCACACGCGAACCCCCACACTTCCTGCCCGACGACGTGGACGGGCGCGTGCTGTTCGACCGCGCCACGGCCCACTACCAGGCGCAGCAAACGGGCGGCGCGCTCGCCGCCGCCGCCCAGGATGGGCTGGGTCAGGTGGTCATGGTGCCGCCCGTGCGCGACGCGCGCGCCCGCGGCGTACTGCACAGCGTGCGCCCGTTCACCCGCCTCACCGCCCACGGCGCGGTCTGGCCCGATGGCCGCGAAACCCCCGTGGATACGATTATCTGGTGTACCGGCTTCTTTCCGGCCCTGGCCCACCTGGCGCCGCTCGGCATCGTCACGGCGGCCGGCCAGGTCGCCACGCGGGGCACACGTGCCCTGGCTGAACCGCGCCTCTGGCTCGTCGGTTACGGCGACTGGACGGGCTTCGCGTCCGCCACGCTGATCGGCGTGGGTCGCAGCGCCCGCCAGACCGTGGAGGAGATCAAGGCCGCCCTCCAGTCGCCCGAAGGCCCACCTGCCTGATATCCGCTCATGCACCTATATTGGGC
>JAICKM010000252.1 GCA_025927935.1 Chloroflexia bacterium
CCCGGTGATCTCGAAGGCGGGCGCCGTGATCCAGGGCACACCCTCGCCATGGTTCGTCGCCGTGGCCGTCAGATAGACCGGATAGCCCTGGCTCCCGTCGTAATCGACAGTGGTGCGGATTTGGAGGGTGCCCTTGCTCCGTGCATGGATCTCAGGGGGGGCGATGGCGATCATCAGGGGCAACAGGCTCCTCTATCGGGGGTCGCCTCGCGGCGCCGGTCCTATATTATAGCACCCCGCGCCCGCAGCGACAAAGACGCCGGCCAACCCGCCAACCCCACCCCCGGCTGGGGTATCCCCCCTTCCCGCCGCGGAGAGGGGAGTCGCACGGGATACGGGTGTTGGCAATCGTACCCTGGCGAGGGGGCCGTCTCCCCCTTCCCGCGGCGGGAAGGGGGCCGGGGGGTTAGGTGGTCCGGGGCAGCGACGACGCCCGTGACGCGCGCACGCATCCCCCGCCTCGGCGCCTGGCGGGACGCTTGACGTTCCGTTGGTCTCCCCCTTCCCGCGGCGGGAAGGGGGCCGGGGGGTTAGGTTGGCCGCACGCACGCAGCACTCGTATTGAACCGCCCGCCCGGCGCGGCGGTATAACCATTTGACAACCAGGGGGCTTTTTGATACACTGATCCCTAACTGATTTCCCCTTCAGTGCGAACGGCATACGAAAGGAGCCACTACTCTGGACACGCAAGCAGCCCCCCCGAGTACCACCCCCGGGTCGAACGGCCAGACCAGCGCCACCGGCGCACCCCTCGGTGGACCGGCCGTCTCCGGCGGTACCTCCGATGAAATTCTGCGCGTTGAGAATCTCCAGACTTACTTCTACACCGAAGACGGCGTCGTCAAGGCCGTGGATGGCGTCAGTTTCGCCCTCCGCCGCGGCGAAACCATGGGCCTGGTCGGCGAGTCCGGTTGCGGCAAGAGTGTGACCTCCCTTTCCATCATGCGCCTGATCGGCCAGCCGGGTCGAACCATCGGCGGCAACATCTGGTTCCACGGGCAAGACCTGCTCAAGCTCAGCGAAGACGAGATGTGCAAGATCCGCGGCAACCGCATCTCCATGATCTTCCAGCAGCCCACCAGTTGCCTCAACCCAGTCTACCGCATCGGCGACCAGATCAGCGAAGTGCTGATGCTGCATCGCGGCATGGGCCGCGATCAGGCACTGAAACGCACCATTGAACTATTGAGCATGGTCGGCATTCCCGCCGCCAAGAAGCGCGCCCAGAACTACCCGCACGAGATGTCGGGCGGTATGTGCCAGCGCGTGATGATCGCTATGGCCCTGGCCTGTGAGCCGGAACTGCTGATCGCCGACGAGCCGACCACCGCCCTCGATGTGACTATCCAGGCCCAGATCCTGGAGTTGATGAAGGATCTGAAAACGAATTTCAACACGGCGATTGTCCTGATCACCCACGACCTCGGCGTCGTGGCCGAGATGGCCGATCACGTGGCGGTGATGTACGCGGGCCATATCGTCGAAGAGGCCGAAGTCACCCAGTTGTTCGACGCGCCCAAGCACCCCTATACTCAGGGCTTGCTCGCGTCGATTCCGGTGCTCGGCCAGGTGAAGGATCGGCTGGATGTCATCCCCGGCTCCGTCCCCAACCTGCGTAATCTCCCGCCCGGCTGCCGCTTCGCCAATCGCTGCCCGCATGTCATGGATATCTGCCGGAAAGAAGATCCGGCCCTGTTCCTACTGCCGGATAAGCGCACGTCCCGCTGCTGGCTGTATGCCGACGAGGCGGTGGGCGTGTCGAACAGTTCATTGAGCCGGTAAAGTGGCGTCGGGCTTTCCGGCCCGGTTAGGTTTGTCTGGTAGCGCCCAGCGCGCCGTGGAGGAGCTTTATTACCCATGCCAAATGTCGAACCTTCATTTAAGGCCGCCAACGCGCCCGGCACGCCCACACCCACCCAGGCCGGCGCCGCAGGGGAAGGCAGCGGTGACAGCGCGCCCTTGCTCCAGGTCCAGAATGTGAAGAAGTATTTCCCCGTGCGCGGCGGCGTGTTGCAGCGCGTCGTCGGTCAGGTTAAGGCCGTGGACGATGTCAGCTTCTATGTCCGCAGCGGCGAGACGTTGGGCCTGGTCGGCGAGTCCGGCTGCGGCAAGACGACCATTGGGCGCACCATCTTGCGTCTGCTGCCCGCGACCGCCGGCAAGGTCATCTTCCAGGGCCAGGACTTTTTCAGCCTCAAGGCCGGCGAGTTGAAGCGCGCCCGGCGCGACATCCAGATTATCTTCCAGGATCCCTACTCCTCGTTGGACCCGCGCGTGCCTATTGGCGAGAGCATCGCCGAGGGCTTGCGCATCCACGGCGCGGAAAAAGAGGAGCGCGACACGCGGGTGCGCGAGGTGCTGAGCCGGGTGGGCATGCACCCGGAACATGCCCGCCGCTATCCCCATGAATTCTCCGGCGGCCAGCGCCAGCGCATCGGGATTGCCCGTGCCCTCGCCCTGCGCCCCAAGTTTATTGTCTGCGACGAGCCGGTGTCCGCCCTGGACGTTTCGATCCAATCGCAGGTGTTGAATATCCTCAAGGATCTGCAACGCGAATACGGCCTGACCTACCTGTTCATCGCCCACAACCTGAGTGTCGTCGAGCATGTCTCCGACCGGGTCGGCGTGATGTACCTGGGCAAGATGGCCGAGATCGCCCCGCGCACCGCGCTGTTCCAGAGTCCGCAGCACCCCTACACACAGGCGCTCCTGTCGGCCATCCCCATGCCCGACCCGCGCAATCGCCGCCAGCGCATCGTGTTGAAGGGCGATGTGCCCAGCCCCCTCAACCCCCCCACCGGCTGCCGGTTCCATACCCGCTGCTGGCTGGCCCAGGACATCTGCAAGCAGCAGATTCCCGAATGGCGCAACGTCGGCGGGCCGGGCCCCGAAGCTCACTGGGTGGCTTGCCACTTCGCGCCGTTCACCCGCATCCCGACGCCGAGCGAAGTTGGCAGCACCGCCGCTGTGGTCAAAATCGTCAGCCACGACACCCCGACCCCCGCCGAGACGCCCAGGGTGGAAACCACGGCCTGAAGCGGCTTTCCGCTCCGCGCTTTTGGCCTGCCCATAAAGGAGCAAACACAACGATGGATATGAAACTTGAGCTGGTGCCGGTACCCGTGTCTGATATTGACCGGGCCAAGGCTTTCTACGTGGACCGGGCCGGCTTCAACGCCGACCATGATGTGCGGCCTGGTGGCCCTGTCCGCGTGGTCCAACTCACCCCCCCTGGGTCGGCGTGTTCCATCGTCCTCAGCAGCGGTCTGCCCGGTATCGAGATGCCGCCGGGATCGCTCCGGGGCCTGCATCTGGTCGTAACTGACATTCGCGCGGCGCGCGCCGCGCTCCTGGGCCGGGGCGTGGAAGTAAGCGAGATCGACGAACAGGGCATGGGCATCAAGTATGCGTCCTTCAGCGACCCCGACGGCAACACCTGGGCCTTGCAGGAAATCCCGCCCGGCATTTGACCGGCGTTTTACCGCCGCGCCATGCCATAGCGACTAACCGGACCGGGTATTATCTACCCGGTCCAGTTTATTGTCTACCTAGTTCCGCGATTCGCCCCGCCCGCCGGCAAACTCATGCCTTGTAGGGGCCGGTTTCAAACCGGCCCTCCACGGCGGAATAGTCTTCGCACCCAATCGATCTGGCCGGTGGTGTACAGCCCGGTTGCAACCCCGCTAATTTGTGCATCCCAATAGGTCGGCAGGCACGATAAATCGCGCCGCTACGCACAAGGCAACTACATACATACACTTCTTGCGTCGGTACCTAGCCCTAACTCGTAGCGGCGCTATTTATCGCGCCCGTCGCCGCCCCACGATCTAGAATTGCTGCCTCGCGTCCTGAACATCATCCTCTATTATCACCTTTCTCCACTATAGTAGACAAGACACATATTTATCTGCTATAATCGACGAACGTCTACAATAATCCATGCGCTGGAAGCGAGGAATCACATGCGTGTTACCCGGACCGTGCGTGAGATGGACGCCGAAACACGGGGTCTGGCCTACGGGTTCCTGGGCGTGCTGGCCTTCAGCCTGACGCTGCCCGCCACGCGCGTCGCCGTGGCCGCCTTCGACCCCACGGTGGTCGGGCTGGGGCGCGCCCTGGTGGCGGCGGGGCTGGCCGCGGTGCTCCTGCTGCTCACCCGCCAACCGTGGCCGTCGCGCCCGCAGTGGCGTGGCCTGGTCATCGTCGCTGTGGGGGTCATCCTGGGCTTCCCGCTGCTCTCGGCCTGGGCCATGAGCCGCTTGCCCGCCGCCCACGGCGCGGTCATCCTCGGCCTGTTACCCCTGGCGACGGCGCTGGCCGGGGCGTTGCGCGCCGGGGAGCGGCCCTCGCGCGGGTTCTGGGTGGCCGGCGTCGCCGGGAGCGCCACGGTCGTCGCCTTCGCCGTCAGCATGGGCGCGGGCGACCTCCAGCCCGCCGACCTGGCCCTGTTCGCGGCGGTGCTGGCCGCCGCGCTCGGCTACGGCGAGGGAGGGCGCCTGGCCCGCGAAATGGGCGGCTGGCAGGTCATTAGCTGGGCGTTGGTGCTGGCCGCGCCCTTCATCGCCGTGCCCGTGTTCCTGGCGTTGGGCAAGCCCGCGCCCGTCGCGCCCTGGAGCGCCTGGCTTAGCTTCGGCTATGTTGCCGTGGTCAGCCAGTTCCTGGGCTTCTTTGCCTGGTATCGCGGCCTGGCGCTGGGCGGGGTGGCGCGGGTCAGCCAGCTCCAGCTTTTGCAGCCCTTTCTCACCTTCCTGGCCTCGGCGCTGCTCCTGGGCGAGCAGATCACCCTGCTGATGCTTGGGGCGGCGCTGCTCGTGCTGGTGACGGTCGCCCTGGGCCGCAAGGCCGCCATCAGCCGTCCGGCAGCGCCGCCGCCGCCCGGTGCGCCCGTCCCTCTCGCCGAGAACCCGCCGCCCCTGCGCTGACCTGGCGGCGGAGTCAGTGTCCGGCGGCCAGGGCGGCGTAAGCCGCGATCAGCTTGCGGCTCTGCGCCTCCCAGGTATAGGCCGGGGCCGCGCGGCGCAGATTGGCCCGCAGCGCCGCGCCGCCGTCCGGGCGGGTCAGTACGGCGTTGATCGCCGCCGCGTAGGCCGCCGGGTTATCGAGCCGGGCCACGACCCCGCCGCCTGTCTCCGTCAGGACCTTGCGCAAGAAGGGCAGGTCGCTGGCGACAATCGGCACGCCCGCCTGGATAAAGTCGAACAGCTTGTTGGGCGAGCTAAAGTAGTTGTTCAGATCCACCGCCTGGTAAGGGATGACGCCCACGTCGGCGGAGGCGCAATAGGGCAGCAGGTCGGCATGCGACACCGCCGGCAGGAAGTAGACGCGCCCGCCCGGCCCCTCGGCGGCCAGCCGTTCGAGCGTCGCCTGGTACTCGCCGAAGCCCATGAACACCACGGCGGCATCGCCCGCCAGCAAGGGCGCCGCGCGCACCAGGTTCTCCAGCCCGCGGCCCTCCCACATCCAGCCCTGGTACAGCACGATCTTGCGCTCCGGCGCCAGGCCGAGCGCGGCGCGGATCTGATCGTGCGGCGCGGCGGGGTCGAAGCCGGGCGGCGGGTCCGGGCAGTTCAGCACCACCAGCGGGTCCGGCCGGTGGTAGCGGCGGTGCAGTTCCTCGGCGATAAACTCGTTCACCGTGATCACCAGATCGGCGAACGGCAGCAGTTGGCGCTCCAGGCGGGTCCATGCCTGCCGCTTTATCCGAATCCAGCGGTTGCCGATCTCCGGGAACAGCTCGTGCGAGTCGTAGACCAGCCGCGCCCCATGCACCAGCGCCGCCTGATAGGCGATTTGCAGGTTATTCAGGTCATGGGCATGATACACATCGGCGCGCGCCGCGACAGCGCGGGGCAGCGCGCGCAGCGTGAACGTGTGCCGCCCCATCAGCACGCTCCACAGGGCCACCGCCTGCGTGCCCCGCTGCTGCCCCAGCAGGCGGTAAAGCCGGCGAAAGCGCGGGTCGCGCCCCGTGACGGCCACCCACTCGACGGGGATGCCTTCAACAATGCCCTCGCTGTCCCGGTCGTCGCCGGAGCGCGTCAGGATGCGCACCTGGTGGCCCGCTGCGGTGAGGCTGCGCGCCTCCTGCAAAATGCGGCGGGTGACGCGGGTGTCCTGCGTAATCATCAGTATTTTCATAATCAGTCTGCAACCACCTGGCGATAGAGTTGGCTAAGTTGGCGGGCGACGGCGGCCTGCCCATAGCGGCAGGCGGCGACCTCACGCAAATGATCGGGCGAGAACGCCTCCGGGCGGGCCAGCACCTCCGCGATGGCCGTAGCGAGCGCGGGCACATCGCCGGGCGGCACCAGCACGCCCACATCGGGCGTCACGATCTCCTCCGGCCCGCCGCAGCGCGTCGCCACCACCGGCACGCCCGCCGCCAGCGCCTCGACCAGCACCACGCCGAAGGTCTCGTGCCGCGACGGCAACACCAACAGATCGGCCTGGGCCAGAGCGGCAGGCACGGCAGCGGGCGGCGCGACGCCGTGGAACCGGCAGATGGCGGCTACCCCTAACTGCTCCGCTAACCGGCGATATTCGTCCAGATGCCGCCCGCCGCCGAGCAGATCGAGGCGCACTGCGACTCCGCGCCGCTGGAGATCGGCCACGGCGGCCAGCAGATCGGGCACGCCTTTGCGCTCCGTCTCCATCTCCCCGACGAACAGCAAGCGCGCCGGGGCGCCCGGCGCGCGAGGCCCGCGCTCACCGGCGAAAGCCGCCGTATCAACCACGTTGGGAATAATGTCGATGGGCCGGCGCAGGGCCGGGTAGACCCAGATCTCGGCGCGCAGGGCCGCGCTCACCGCAATCACCCGGTCCGCGGCCCGCATGGCCCGCGTCGTCGCCCAGGCGGCGAGCGGGTTGCGCATGAGCAGCGCGAACGGCGCGGTATGCTCGGTCAGCACGAGCGGGATGCCGGTGAGCCGTCTGACCAGGGCGCCCGCCAGCCCAGCGGGCAGGCTGACATGGGCATGGAGCAGATCGGGCCGGAACCGGTAGCGGCGGGCCAAGCGCCAGGCGGCCAGGGGCGCCCAGACTGCGTAGAGCAGCGGCCAGATCCCCGGCAGGCGCGGCATCACCGTGCGGTAGACGCACACGCCCGCTTCCCGGCGCAGGCCCGCCCGCCGTGCCCGCAGCCATTCGCCCACGGGCGCGCGATCCACGAACAACACCACCACGTCCATGTCATCCCGGCCGGCCAGGGCGCGCGCCTGCTCCCGGCAGAAGACCCCGCCCATGGGATAGCGCTGCGTCGGATACCACGCGGGCAGCAAGAGCACGCGCAGCCGGCGCGGGGCGGGCGCAGGCCGGGCCGGAATCGGCCGTAGCGCGGGCGCTGTCATGCGACGCCCTCTTCGGCCAGGGCCGGCGGCTGCCGCGCGGCCAGCGCCCGATACAGTTTGTCCATACGGGCCATGGACTGGGCGTAGTCGGCGTGTTGCACCACCATTTGCCGGCCCGCCGCGCCCATGCGCGCGCGGAGTGCGGGGTCCCGCAGTAGCCGCACGGTCCCGCAGGCCAGCGCTTCCACATCGCCGGGAGCGACCAGCAGCGCCTGCTCGCCGCCGGTAATATGCTCATGGACCCAGGGGAGATCGCTCAGTACCACCGGCGTGCCGCAGGCCAGCGCTTCCAGCACCGACTTCGGCGAGCTATCCGAACTGGCGACCGAGACGCACACATCGGCGGCGGCGTAATAGTCGGCCATCGTCGCCATCGGGTGGAAGCCCACGAATTCGACGGCGTCGCCCACGCCGAGCGCCGCGGCCCGCTGCTGTAGCGCAGCCTCGCGCCCCGCGCCGTAGCCGAACTTGATGATGTAGCGGACCGCGGGGACTTCTTTGCGCACCAGCGGCACGCTGTCGATGATGGACTCGATGTTATAGACCGGGGAGAGGGCGCGCGGGCTGAGCACCAGGGGCGTATCCGCGTCGTATCCGAGAGTGCGGCGCGCGGCATCCCGGCGGCCGGGCCGAAAGATGCCGGTATCGACGCCCAGTTGCACTTCGGTACTGGGCGCCCGGCACCCCAGCGCGACGGCAGCCCGGCGCAAATGCTCCGAGTCGGCGGTGAGCAGATCGGCGCGCTGCAAGGCATAGCGGGTATAGCGCATGGCCCGCCGCGACGCATAGGGTTCCGTGAGGATGTCGGACCCCCAGGCGGTCAGCACCAGCGGGTGCGTGCCGCTCAATGCCGCCCAGAAACCATAGGGGATGATCTGGTGGGCATGCACCAGATCGATGGCGTAGCGCCGCACCAGATAGCGGATGTACAGCCCGGCCCACAGGCTGCGTACCAGACCCAGACCGGGCCGGCGGAGCATATGTTGCACGGGTAGGTAGTGGACCCGCACGCCTGGCTCTTCAGCCGAGCCGGGCACGGCCGGTTGGTGCCACGTCAGCAAGTGGACCCGGTGCCCCGCGCCCACGAAATACGTCTCCCAGCCATGCATATGCGGGCTTTGTCCCGCGCCGACGAAGAGGATGTTCAAACTGGCCTGGCCCTCCATTTCCCAAACAGCACGCTGCCTCCAGTATACACACCCGCGCATCGGGTGGGAAGGCAAGATGGCGAGGTGGCGGCTAGTAGCCGACCGCGGTGTTTTTGCGCTGTAGGGGCCGGTTGCAAACCGGCCCGCCGCCCAACAGAATCACCGTGGTGGGCGGCTAGCCAGGCGGGGGCGAATATGGTAAGCTTGGGGCGGGTGCTCCCTGTTCTCGCTATTGCTCATCGGAGGTTGCCAGGCACGCGTGTCCGCCCCGCTCATCACCATTGTCGTTCCCTGTTATAACTACGCCGAGTATTTGGAAGAATGCCTGCGCAGCGTCGTGGCCCAGACCTATCCCGATTGGGAAGCCGTGGTCGTGGATGACGCATCCACGCAGGGAG
>JAICKM010000014.1 GCA_025927935.1 Chloroflexia bacterium
CCGCGCAGCCGAACAGCGCCGCGATATCCAGCGGCACGCTCGGATCGATCTTGACGAGGGACTCGCGCGCCGCGACCGTGTACTGGCTGAAGGCGGAGACGCCCAGGTGGTGATGCAGCACGCTGCCGTCCTGGTTGTGGAAATGGCGCGTCCCGGCGAGCAGAGTGCCCGCGAGGTTCGTCCGCGCGCCGTTCTCGCACAGCGCGGGGCGGCCGGTGGCGCAGGGGAGGCAGTGGCCGCAGGCGGGCACGAACGAGAAGACGACATGGTCGCCGGCAGCGAGGTCGCGGATGCCGGGACCCAGCTCGCGGACGATACCGCTGGCCTCATGCCCCATGACCATCGGCATCACCCGTGGCCGTGCTCCGTCGATCACCGAGAGATCGGAGTGGCATAGCCCAGCGCCGGCGATCTCGACCAGCACTTCGCCCGGCCCTGGCCCGTCCAGGTCCAACTCCTCGACCACCAGCGGCCTGGATTCGGCGTAGGGCGCCGGCTCTTCCATTTTATACAGGACAGCGCCGATGGTTTTCATGTCCACACTCATCCTAACCGATAAAAGCAGCCAATTCCGCGGAGAACTTGTCCGGCTCCTCGACCACCAGGGCGTGACCGCTGTTCTCGAACCAGACCATCGTTGAGCCAGCAATCCGCTCATGCATGTATTCCGACCAGCGGGGATCGCACACCAGGTCGTGCCGGCCATGGAAGTGGGCCGTTGGTATGTGGACCTTCTCCACCCGGTCGCGCAGGTCCTCGGTGATCAGGGTCTTGAAATATTTATAGGCAGCATAAGCCGGGAGCGTCAGCCACAGCGAGAGGAACCAGGCGCGAGTCGCGTCCATATCGGTGCGATGGAAATTGGCGCCGCTGAAGGCGGCCATCGTCTCCGGAAAGCCGCGCCGGATGCCCTCCAGGGAGGCGGCTGCGGCCGCGTCATCCATACCATATGGCTCGGTGGCCGTCTGCTTAAAGCTAGGCGTCGCGGCGCCGACCGTGACCAGGCTCGTGACACGCTCGTCCGCGTTAAAGTCGGTAACGTATTTCAGGGCGACACCGGCGCCCTGGGACCAACCGACCAGGGTCACGGCCCGCAGATCGAGCGCCTCCAACAAGGCGCGCACATCGCCGCAGATCTCATCATAGGTGTATTCGGAGCAAGGTTTGTCGCTGTCGCCATGGCCGCGCACGTCAATGCACACACAGCGATAACGGTCGTGCAAATCGAGGACGGCATAGTTCCAGGTGTCTACAGTGGCGCTGTAACCGGGGATGAACAGAATGGGCTTGCCGCGCCCGTTATCCCGATAATGCATGCGAATGCCGGTTTTCAGATCCGCGAACGGCATGGCCTTCCTCCTTGAATAGCTCTTGCTGCAATGCATGGCGCCGGTACCCACGACTCTACACCACAGGCATTCCACCGGGCGCACAGCGGTGTTACAAAGGCGTTACAAAGCAGATGACCGGTCCGCACCCGGACGGCGTAGGAGGAATAGCTAGAGAGAGGAGCTACGGCTCGTTACTCAGCAACTGGAACAGCGCTTGCGTGCGGGGCGCCGGCTCCACCCCCAGTTCGGTCCGCAGATGCTTGGCGCAGCGCGCGTAGGTCCGCAAGGCCAGCGAGCGATTGCCCTGCTGGGAGTAGCATACCATCAAGAGATAGTACGCTTCTTCCCAACATGGGTCGTGCGCGAGGATCTGGTGGCACAGGCCAATGGCGTCGCCGTAGCCGCCCTGCGCCGCGAGGAGTTCCGCCAGGTGGCTCGCCGTGGTGAGATAGAGGTCGGCCAGCCGCTCCCGACGTTCGCCGGCCCATTCTTCATACAGCGCGCTTGGTAGGAAATCGCCGCGATACAGCGCCAACGCGCGCCGATACACGGCCGGCGCCTGCGCAGGATTACGGGCTTCGGTGGCTTGCGCCTCGCCGATCAGGCGCTCAAACTCCTCGGCGTCGACGCGAATATCGGCATCGGGGTTGAGCAGTACGCTCTCGCCCTGGCGCTGGATGAAGCGCGATTCGGCCTCAGGGGCGCGGTCCGGTTCCAGCGCCTGGCGCAGGGCGTTTAGAGTGACTCGCAGGGCTGAGGCCGCGGCTTTGCCGTCCGGCCACAGCAGATCGACAAGCTGCTCGCGATGCAGCGGGCGGCCACGCCGCGCCAGGAGTATCTGGAAAAGTTGCACGGCCTTGTCGCGGCCCCAGGCCGCCCGCGGGATTTCGTGTTCGCCGCGCCAGACGCGAAAGAACCCCAGGGTTTGTACGTGCAGTGTGCCCGCATCCTGCGTGCTGCCGGCGGGCTGAAACGGCGACCAGGCAGGCGTGTCGGGCAGCAGCATCGGCAGTTGTGCGGTCAGGTCTTGCAGGAGCGCCGTCGTGTAACCAGGGCAGATCGACCGGCGGTTGGCCGCAATCAGCAGCGCGGCCGTCTGGTGCAGTTCCTTGGGGCCGAAGAACGTCCGGCGCAGGAAGACAAAGCCGTAATCGTTTTGCTGCGCGCTCTGTAAGGCCATCCGCGCCGCCGCGTCGAAGGCGGGCCATTCACGCCGTTGCAAATGCCAGAGCGCCCGCCACGTATCGGTCACGCAGACACCGTACGCATCGGCGCAGCGCGCGCTCAGCCCGCGCGCTGTCGCCAGCCACTCGCCGGCCCGCTCATCGTTGCCCATCACTGCCGCGCCGCCGAGGCCCAGCCACAGGATCGCCGTGAAATAGCGGTCGCCGGCGGCTTCCACAATCCCCAGCGCCTCGCGGGCGGGCGCCTCCGCCGCCGCGAGCCGGCCCTGCATGCCGCCCGCGATCACCTGGCCCAGCAGCGCCTCAGCCCGAAACCGCGGCACGCCGATGGTCTCGCCCAGACTCAGAGATTGGTGATAAAACTCCCCGGCCCGCGTCAGGTCGGCATCCGGTCCCGTCAGATAGGCATGGCCCAACCGGGCCAGCGCGGCGACCTCGACAATCGGCGCACGCAGCGCCCGCGCCAGCCGCAGCCCCTGATCGGCATAGGCGCGGGCAGCCTCGGCGTCGCCTAGCAAGGCGCAGATCCAGGCCAGCAACACAGTGCTCTCGCGGTGCGAGCGGGGTGCTCTGCTGGGCGGCGGGAGCGGGGAATCCGCGCGCAGGTTTTGCTCGACCAGGGTGCGCGCTTCAGATAACCGCCCCATGCGCGTATAGAGGCGCGGGTCGAGCGCAGGCCGGCTCAGGTCAGGACATATGCGCGCCAGGGCCAGCGCGAGGTGCTGGGCCTGGGGCAAGCGGCCCTCATTGGTCAGGTTTTCCGCCGTTAACGCCAGTAAGATCGCTTTCGCCGCGGCGTCGGATCGCGCCAGGCGCCGAGCCTCGGCGAGCAGGGGCCGCGCCGGCGCGGGTTGCACGGTGTCCAGGTAAACCATCACCTGACCCTGGAGCGCCTGGATCTCCAGAGCCGGCTCCTGCTGCTCCTGCCCATGCCGGCGTGCCTCCCGGTAGCACGCCAGCGCCGCTGTGAACTGGCTGCTGAGGCGATGCGCTTCTCCTCGCCAGAAGAGCAGGTCGGGATAGCGTTCTAGCTGGGGGCCGGGCAACCGGTCCAACCAGTCGGCCAAGGTTTCCCAGCGCCCGGTGGCGATCATCGTCCCGCCGATCTCGCGCAACAGCACCGCCGCTGCCGTGCTCTCGTCCGCTTGCAGGAGGTGGTACACCGCCTCTTCGTCTTCGCCCCGCTCACGATACACTGCCGCCGCACGGCGGTGCAAATTGCGCCAGCCGGTCGGGTCGGCGGCCTGCGAACGGCGAGTCAGAAAATCATGGAACAAATGATGATAGCGATAGGCCCCGGCGGTGAGGGCGATGATGAACAGCGAATGCTGGTCGAGGTAACGCAGGGTCTTCGCTGTCTGCTGGCCGCTCCAGCCCAGCAGTTGGGCCGATATCGCGGAGTCCAGCCGGCGCAATGTGGCGGTCTGTAGCAGAAACTCTTGAATAGGCGCCGGTTGCTTGACTAGGATTTCGGAAGCCAGATAATCAAAGAGCAACTCGAGCGAGCCGGGCAACTGCCCCAGCACCTCGTCGAAGCTTTGCCCCGGCAGCGCCTGCAGGCGTTGTGCGATCATCTGCAGGGCGATGCCCCAGCCCTCGGTTTCGGCGGCGAGGGCCCCGGCCTGATTCTCGGTCAGGTGGTAGTTGTACTGGTGGGCGAAGAGCGCGGCCACTTCCCCGGGCGTGAAAGCGAGATCCGGCTGCGTGATCTCTAATAGCTCCCCATGCACGCGCCAGTGGATACGCAGTGGCAAGTTGGGGGTAGCGCGAGTCGAGAGCACGAGGTGCAGTCGGGGCGGCATCTGCTCGACCAGGCGTTCGGTGATCGCATTGACTTCTGCGCTATCCACCAGGTGGTAGTCGTCGAGCACAAGAATTGTTTCCGCTTGCAGCACGTCCAGTAGATCATCGGCGAGCGTATCTACAATCGGCGCCCAGAGCCGCGTGGCAGCGCCCCCGCTTTCCAGGAGCGCGAGGCTGCGGGTGCCGCAGCTGGGATAAATCTGGCGGAACGCATACAGCAAGCTGGAGCAAAAGACCAGCGGATCAGCATCGCTTTCGGTGAGGCTATACCACAGCGGCGGGCCGGCGGATTCGGCGATGAAAGCGGCCAGGGCCGTCGTCTTCCCGTACCCCGCGTCGGCCTTGACGATGGTCAGCGGATACACAAGGACCTGCCGGAGTTGCGCGCTGAGCCGCGGGCGCGCCAGGAACTGCGGTCGCGGGCGCGGCGGGATCAACCGGGTACGGGCGGGCAGGTAAGATCGGCTCATACACTGTGCATTCTAGTCCCGTTCCCCAAAAGGGGCAAGAAGCCTGGCCGGCGGAGCGGAGCTCGTCTCATGGGATTTTCTCCGCCGCTTGCTGCCAGGCCGTTACACGCGGGCTTCTAACTTCGGCCAGCCCTATGAATTTGGAATTGTACACCGATGAGTCGATTTGTCAAGAAGGTCGCTGAAAATCATGATCGTGTTTCCGATGAAGAATTGCTGCTCCTATCTCACTCGTCAGAGTTCGCTTATCCGGGCACGCTGCCTTGAGCGTAGACCCTACCCCACCCAGCCGCTGGTGGTCCGCTGGTGATTCTGATGTACGACCCCCGGCGGGCCGCACCCCCGCCTACCGCCCCGGCCGCCGGTGTGGTATACTCGCGCGGCCCGCCGGGTCACGACCCTACCGCGACGGCAGGCCGGGCGCCACACAAGGAGGTTCCGATTAAGACGATGGACGACGAGACCGCGCCGCCATTCAAGCTTCTGTATGAAACCGCCGCGACAGCGACCGGCGGGCGCATGGGCCATACCGCGACCGCCGACGGCAAACTAGCCCTCGACCTGAGCCGCCCACGGGCGCTGGGCGGCGATGATGGTCCAGGCGTCAATCCCGAGCAACTCTTTGCCCTGGGTTATGCCGCCTGCTTCCACAGCGCCGTGCAAAGCGCCGCCCGCCAGCGCCACCTCGACGTCAGCGGGTCGCAGATCACGGCCCGCGTGGGCCTGGGCCGGGCCGCGCCAGGCGAGGTCACGTTGGTCGTCACCCTGCAAGGCTACTTCCCCACCCTGGAGGAGCCGGTGGCCCGCGCCCTGCTGGAAGCCGGCCACCAGATCTGCCCCTATAGCAAGGCCACTCGGGGCAATATCCTGGTGACGCTGGAGGTGGTCGCGGCGGACGGCCCGGTCTAACCCGGCGTCCCGACCCTGTCCTGGGCGCGTTTTCTCCTTTTAGTTGAGCACAACCCCAGGTTAATCACGGGCGCTGATCAGCCTTTTGGCCGGCTTGAGTTCGACGGCACACGTACAAGGGGTGGTTGTGGACGGCTGTGGGGGCCAGCAGCCCGCGGCGTCGACGGCAGAGACGGGCATGGGAGTCGCGTTGCCACAGGCCCAACAGGGTGCGAGCACCTGCTCAATAAGCGGAACCCCCAGCAGCGCCGCGCCGGCCTGCGCCCGGTCCGGCAGGCCGAGCGCGGCTAACCCGGCGCCCCCCTCAGCGCGAAAGGAGAGTTGGCCGGCCACCTGTAGCCCCGCTTTGCGCATCCCCGCCCCCGACGGCGTATTCTCCGGCGCATAGATGATCCACACCCGCTCAACGAGTGGCGCCTGCTGTGTGATAATGCTCTGCAACAGCCGCGGGTAGATGCCGTACCCTTGCCAGGCGGGCAGCGTGGCAAAATCCCACAAGTAACGCTCCGTGGGCGGCAGGGTGAAGTGCAAGCCCAACTCGCCGATCTCGGCTTCCTGCTGCGCCACCCAGCCATAGCCGACCGGGGCCGCCGCGATGTAGGCCAGATACGGTTGGTGGCCCGCAGCCAGGCGCTCGCGCACCTGCGCCGCATCCAACCCGGTGACGTGGGCAATTAAGGATTCGTCACGCGGTGCTTCAACATGAAAACCAGGGACCGGGGCCAAAGGGGGCAGGGCATCGCCGCGCCACCAGGTTGCTAGAGCCATAACATCGCCTCCTCGTGTACAGGATCAAAAGTAGCAAAGCCAATCTAAACGCGGTTGCCGGCGGGTCCTGCTAGCCGGAGTGATGGTCCGGCGTGAGGACCAGGGTCCATCCAAGGTCCTCACGGGGCCGGGAGTATCCGGGGCCTACCGGCCCCGCGCCTGCCCAACGACCTGCTGCACCGCGTCGATCACCACGGTGGGATGCTCCAACTGGATATAGTGGCCGCCGTCGGCGACGACGATCAGGTGGCCGTTCGTGCTGAGCGCGGCCTGACGGCGTTGAGCTTCGGGCCAGAGCGGCAGTTGTGTCATGTTCTGGCCGGCCGCCAGGACGATCAGCGGTCGGTCGCCTAGCGAGGGCGCGGCCTGGAGTTGGGCGTCGCTGGCCGCGCGCTCCTGCGCTTCGGCGGCGGTGGCGGCAATCGCCCGCTGCCCCGTGCCGAACAGCGCCAGTGCCGTGCGCGTTTGGAGCGACATGGCCGGCGGCCCCCACTGGCTCGCGCCGAACAAGCGGATGAGGCCCAGGCCGCGGGTCAAACCATACATCGTCCCCTGCATCGCGATCTCCTGCTGGAAAGCCTGGGCGTCAGCCGGCGAGGTGTGGGCGTCCACATACTCGCTCCGCGCATCCACCAGCACCATCCCGGCGACCTCGTCGGGGTGCTGCTGGGCAAAGATGCGCACGTTCTTGCCGGCCAGCGAGTGCCCCACCAGCACGTAGGGGCCGGCGATGCCCGCATTAGTCAACAGGGTGTGCAGCTCCCCGGCAATCCGCTCCGGGGTGCGCGGCTGCGGGCCGGGTTCGCTCCAGCCCATGCCCGCGCGGTCGAAGGCACACACCTGGGTCGTCTGCCCCATGCCGGTTTGGACCAGATTCCAGTCGAGCGACATGCCGCCCAGGCCCGCATCGAGCACGACGGTCGGGCTGCCTGTACCAACACACTGGATGTGCAACCGGTAGCCGCCCACGTCCACGAGCCGGCCGGGCGGCGGATACGCCTGGGCGTCCCCCCTGGAGGCGAGTGCTTCGTAGCCGGCCCCCGTCAGGGCCAGGGCCACGCTGAGGGCCAGTACCACGCCCAACCCGCGGGCGACGCCGCGCAACAATCGCCGGCCGCGGCGCCCTGTGCGCGCCGGGGCGTGCATCGTGTTCGTTAGAGTTGCCATTGTGAGTGCCTCCCGTGTGTTCCTGGGCCATCTGTCAAGGTCGATGATGCGGGCGTTTACGCCGCGGACTCGAAGTGTAGGGTCATCGTCCGCTCCGCTCTGTCCAGTCTCATCAACAGGCTCACCCGCTCCCCTCTGTCCTGACTCATCAACAGGCTCAGCATAGCGCAGGGATGGGTGGAGCCACACGCAACTAAAGGTGGGTTGGATGGTGGATTCGCTGCGGCGGGGGTGGATGTCTGCGGTTAGAACAGTTGCAGGTCGCGGGCGAGCGCGATCGCCTGGGTGCGGCTGGTGACCCCCAGCTTGCCAAAGATGCTGTTGGTGTGCGTCTTGACCGTGCTGACCGCGATTACCAGCGCCCGCGCGACCTCGGCGTTGGACTGCCCGCTGGCGATCAGGCGCAGCACTTCGCGCTCCCGCTCGCTGAGGGGTTCGCGGAGCGCGGCGGGTCCGGGTCCGCGCGCTTGGACTGGCGGCCCACCCTCACCCTGGCGCACGGCTGCGGACGCGGGCTGCCCAAACGCGGCCAGCAGCAGTTGGATATAGTCGGGCGCGACCGTCCCGGCAGCGACTTGCCGCAGCAGCGCCTGCATCGCCAGGCCCTCGTCGACAAAGCGGCGCACGTAACCCTCGCGGGCGCCCAGCGCCAGCGCCCGTGAAAGCGTTGCCAGCGCCGCGGGGCGCGTCCCCTGCGCCGACAGCGCCTGGGCCTGCACGATCAGGATTTCCAGCACACTGTCCTGGCGGTCCTTCGCCTCCGCGTCCGCCAGCAGCCGGTCGAGCAGGTGCAGGGCCTGCGGCAAGCAATCGCCCGCGTACCCGCCCTGCGCCTGCGCAATGAGGACCCGGGTCAGCAGCAGGTATTCGGCTTCGCGCGGGAAACGGAGGTCATCATCAGGGTGCAACCCGCTCGTGCGCACCCAGGCGATAGCGGCCGGCAGGTTCCCCGCGGCGAGCGCGAACTGCGCCTGCAACGCGGTCCCGCGCCTGAGCAAATCGGCGACGAAGCCGCGCCGCCCGGCCTGATCGGTGAAATTCAGCAGCGTCTCCTGGGCCGCAGCGTGCTCCCTGCGGGCGTGCTGGAGGCGCGCGAGGGCCAGGTAGCCCAGCGCCACGTCCTCCGCGTCCACGGTCAGCCTGCCCGGCAGCAGCGCCATCGCCGCGGCTAAATAGTCTGCCGCGGCGTCCAGCTCATTCCACTCGCGATGCAGTTCGCCCATGCCGACGTGATAGGCCAGGCCGCCATGCAGCCCGCGCAGCTCGTCCGGCCCACTGACCATCTCGTCGAGTTGGCGATAGGTGGCCGCTGCCGCGCGCCGCCGGCCTTGCAGGATCTGGAGCCGCGCCAGGTTGGCTACCGCCCCAATGGTCCCGATCAGGCTCCCGGTGGCGCGGATCGGTGCAATCGCCGCAACGGCCCGCCGTTCCTCGGCTTGCGTCACGTCGCCGCTCACGCGGAAGGCGCGGGCCACATGCAACTCGGCCGTCGTGCGGGCAATCACCTCGCTCGCCGGCAGCAACGCCAGCACCCGTTCGCCATAGGTGATACAGCCGGCGAGGTCGCCGCTGTACAGAGCCATATTCGCCCGGATCGCGGCCACGTTCCCCTGCGCGATCCGGGCCGCCGCGGGCGGGGTGTCCAGCCCGATCGAGCGTTCGGCATCCTGCAAGCGGGCCTCGGCCGCCGCCGGCTCATTGTTGAACAGCAGCGCCAGGGAGTGGAGGATGAGCAGGAAGGGGCGGGCCAGGAGCAGGGCCTCCGGGAGCCGGCCCAGCCAGGCCAATGCGGTTTGCACGCCTCCGCCGACGATGATACGCAAGCCGTAGCGCTCGATCAGCTGCGCGGCCCGCGGCGGATCGGGCGCCGCCAGGGCGTGTTGCACCGCCTCGCCGACCAGCCCCTGCTGCTCGTACCACGCGCTGGCGCGGCCGTGCAGACCAGCCACGGTCGTGGGAGTCGCCCGGCGCGTCAGCTGCTGGCGCAGTACCTCGGCAAACAGATGATGGTAGCGATACCAGACGCGATCCTCGTCCAACGGCACGACAAACAGGTTCGCGCGCTCCAGCTCTTCAAGCATGTCCTGGCTGGACGTGCCGGCGGCGCCCGGCGGCGTAGGGTCCGGCGCTGAGCCATCGTCCGCATCAGGCTGGGCCAGCAGGGTATCACAGAGCGGGCCGCACATGCGAACCAGGACGGCGGTATGCAACAGGAAAGTCTGGAGCGGGGCCGGCTGGCGCGCGAACACCTCGGCGGCCAGGTAGTCCACGATATAGCGATTGCTGCCGCTAAAGGTGCGAATAAAGCCGGCGCGGTCGCGGTGGTCGCGCATCGCCAGCGCGGCCAGTTGTAGCCCGGCGATCCAGCCTTCGGTGCGCGCCTCCAGCGCGGCCAGGTCCTCGCCGCTCAGCGCCAGCCCCATGATCTCGTTGAGAAAGGCGGCGGCTTCGCCGGCGGTGAAGCGCAAGTCGGCGGCGTGCATCTCGGTCACGGTCCCGTTAGCGCGCATGCGCGCCAGCGGCAGCGCCGGGTCCGCGCGCGTCAGGATGACCAGGTGCAGTGCGGGCGGCAGATACTCGAGCAGTAGGGCCAGGGCCGCGTGTATAGCAACCGCGGTGATCACATGATAGTCGTCGAGCACCAACGTCAACTCGTGCCCCGCTGCCACGGCGGCCGCGCCCACGGCATTCAGCACGCTGATGAGGATACCGTCGAGCGGCGGCGGTTGCGGCGCCTGGAGCGCGGCCAGCGCCGCCGTGCCGGCCCCCGGCGCGAGCGTGTCCAGGGCGGCGATGACATAGCTCCAGAAGCGCAGCGGGTCATTATCTGCCGCGTCGAGCGACACCCAGGCCAGGGGCGCGGCGCTACCTGCCGCTGTGGCCCGCCAGGCGCTCAGCAGGGTCGTCTTGCCGAAGCCGGCCGGGGCGGCGACCAGGGTCAGTTTATCCCGCAGGCCGCTCTCCACCCGCGCGAACAGGCGCGGGCGGGCCACCAGCGCGGCGCGGGCCGGCGGGACAAAGAGCTTGGTCGCCAGCAGCGGCGCGGGCGGGGTCGGCGCCGCGATTATAGGGGGGCCGGGAGGAGGGGAAGGCGCGAGGGCCGTAGCCAGCGCGGTCGCCGCGTGGTTAAGCCGATCCAGCGTGAGTTGCTCCGGCTTGCCGAGATAGAACCGCTGCGTGGTGCCATGGGCGGTGCGATACGCCTTCCAGTACCAGCCGCCGCGGGCGCGCGCCTCCTTGTGGGCGGTAAACCGCCCGGCGGGGCTGCTAAACGCGAAGCTCGTGGCGCTCTCCAGCCAGGTGAACCATGCGGGTGTGCCCACCGTGATCGGGCTAGCGCCGTCCGCGGCTGGAACCAGTGTGGACCCCTCCACCCGGGGGGTTGTGCGCGCCATGACCATACCCTTCCACGCCTGCTGGTGTTGGTCACTGATTGTTGGGGATGTTGTGGCACTATTATACCGTGGGTGAGGGACCGAGGCAAGCAGCCTGCAAGCGATCAGATGGGCTAGAGGACCGTCACAGCATCCCGCGGAGGATGGCGAGGGCAAGAAGCAGCGCCGCAACCAGGTCGACGGCGCAGAAGAAGGGCGGCCACCAGCGGGTACCGGCGACATACTGGCGGCGGTGCTGCCACAGGTCCTTGCACCCATGGCCTACCAGGCCGGCCCGCTGATGCCCAACGTGGCGACCAGCACGAAGATCGCGGCGATAGCACTCTCGACGGCGATAACGATGGGCCGGCCGTCCGCGACGGCGAAGCCGATGTAGACCGACGCAATCAGGATCAGTGAGAGCGCATAGACCGTTGCCGGGTCCAGCCGGCGGATGACAAGTGGCGAGGCCGCCTGGATTACACCAAATACGACTCCCCATATAACGGCGGCCCGCAGCGGTTGCCGCCCTGTAGGCGGGTCATCAACCGCTGTTGGGCTAGCTGCGCGCACGGCTGCTCTCGGTCGCTGCGGTTCCGCGCCGCTGGGCGGACGGTGGGAACGACGCTATGCTTTGCGGTTGCTCCTGCCCGCTTAAGTCCGTCACGATGCGCTCCGTAAGCCACGCCGCATCGGCCCCGACCCCGGTGATCAGCGCCGAGCCGCGGGACCGTTGCCAGGGGCGCCCGATGAAGTAGAAGTTGGGCGCGGGGGCGACTCCCCGCTGCTGCACGAAGTTGCCTCGCGCGTCCTTGACCGCGGGCACCGCCACCCAGGCACTGTTGTCGCGATAGCCGGTGGCCCAGATGACCGCGCCCACCTCGGCCACGGCCCCATTGGCAAACGTGACGGAGTGGCCCTGGGCCGTGACGACCTTCGGCAGCACCCGCACGCCCTGCGCCTGCAAGTCTTTCAGGGTGTTACCTTTGCCGGGAAACGCATCGGCTTGCTGAAGATAGCGCCCCAAGCGGGTTTCACCCGAGAGACGCACCATGCCGAGTTTATCCAGCCACCACCAGGTACTTTTGCCGAGGATGCGCGCGGGCAGCAGCCGCCGCGCATGGCCGGTGGCGAGGATGACCGTGTGGCTGCCCTGTAAATCGTGTGCAATGTCGCGCCCGGCGGCTCCATCCCCCACAACCAGCACAGCGCCCGCTGGAATTTGCGCGGCATTCTTGTAGTTCTCCCCCGTGAACTGCGATACCTCGGCAGATAACTGGGCGGCGATGGGCGGGACCGCCGGCAGCTGAAACGCTCCGGTTGCCAGCACGACGGCACGCGCCTCGATGCGGGCGCCATCCTGAGTGGTCGCGCGGTAGCCACCATCCTGGCGTTCCAGCGCTTGAATGCTCAGCCCCGTCATGACCGGCAAGTTGAAGTGGCGGGCATAGGTTGCCAGGTAATCCGCCACCTCATCCTTGCCTGGATAGCCGTCCGGGGCGCCAGCGAGCGCCAGACCGGGCAGCGCACTATAACTGCGCGGGGTAAACAGCACCAGCGAGTCGTACCGCCGGCGCCAGCTCACGCCGACGTGTTCATCACGTTCCACGATTTGAAAGCGCAGGGCGGTTTGTTGCAGGTGATAGCCGAGCGCGAGTCCCGCCTGTCCCGCGCCGATGATGAGCACATCCAGTGTTTTCATGGTGTTTTCGTCTCCTTATGGCGATCATACGGCGATCATATAATGGGCGCGTTCATGCGCAGCGCGTGTTTGCAGAATGCACCGGCAAGCTCACGCCTGCGTCGGAACAGATACCCCGCCAACTCCAGTTTCGGGCCGCCGGCGCCGTCGCCTGCTGAGGTACAAAGTGCCGGCAAGACCAGCCGCCCCCAGCAGCAGCGGGCCTATCGTCATCCATAGGGGCCAGCCTGAACCTGCGGTCTGTACTGTGCCTGGCCGGTATTCCAGGCGCTTCGCGGCTAACACCGCCGTCGGAATATTTTCTTGCCGCGCTAAATCCTGCAAGGGCGCGTCAAAGGTAAAGCTGTCGGGGCTGTCGGCGTGCAGATAGAAAACCGGCGCGGCGCTGCTGTTCCGCTCCCAGGCGCGGATACTGGCCGCGGCAAGTTGCCGCGCCGCGCTGCCCGGCACGATCAAGCGCTCGGTCGCCGGAACATCCGTGAAGCCCCACCGGGGCACCAGTTGCAAACCGTGCCGGGTGGTAATCAACTGCCGGGTTTGCGCCACGCTCAGCAGTTTGGTGCTATAAGAAGCCGCATAGGTGTCGTAGGTGGCGGCCAGTTCCAGTTCGCCCACGCCGTCATACAACAGGACGCCCGCCGCCGCGTGAGTGGGGTGAAAAACGATGTTCATTAGCCCCACTATCGTCAGGCCGGCATCGGCGGATTCCTGCGGTACCTGCGGGTGATCCACGAACGCATAGCTGGGATAATGCATTTGCCGCGCGATGGCCCGCGCCACGCCGTCCCCGTTATGCTGCGCGATGTAGTGCAGCACGGCGTCAATGCCGGAGGTGATCCCGGCGGACGTCATGTAGCTGCCCCCGTCCACATAGCGCACCCCGCGCACCCAGTTCACGGCCGGGTATGCTTGTTCGATCCGGTCGATGTCGCCCCAGTGTGTGGTGGCCGTATGACCGTCGAGTAACCCGGTCGCCGCAAAAGCTTCGGCCCCTACACAGATGGAGAAAAGGAACGATCCCCGCGCTGCTTGCTGCTTGATCCAGCTCAGCACGGGTTGATTTTGCGGGCGGGTCACGTCAGGAAAGGCCGGCATCACCACAACCGCGGGTGCCTGGCCCAGCAGCGTAGCGAGTTCGGCATAGGAGAAATCCGGCATGACCTCTAAGCCGCCGGCCAGCGAGGTCATCCGGCGTTCCGGCGCCACGGCGTAAACATTATAGGCCCCGGCGGCGGAGAATAGCTCATAGGGAATGAGAAAATCCGTGCTTTCGGTCCGATCAGCGCCCAGGACAATGGCGACCGTTGGTTTGTCCGGGTCGAAGGTTTTGGTGCCCAGCGCGGCAGCCCCACGCGCTGGAATGTCCAGGGCGGCCGGTTTGGGGCTGGTGAGTTGCAGCGTCGAATACAAGCCGATGGCCGCGAGCGCCACCACCGGCAGCGTGAACGCCAACGTGTAGATGCCAATGCGGATGACAATGCCGAAGACCTTCATGGGGTGGTTGCTCCTTGTAGTGTGGTTGATGGTGTCATTTCGTCGGTTGGGGCCGGCGCGACGGCGACCAGGGTCAGCCCCAGGTCACGGACCCTGGCGATCAGGCCATGGAGGGCAGTCTGATCGCGGACCGCGCCCGCCAGTGTCGTTGCACCATCGGCGGCGTGGGTGATCGCCAAGCCGTCAAAATGGGCCGACCAGCTATCCTCGAGATATTCCTTGACCGTGATCTGGTAGTTTAGAGTCATCGTCCGCTCCGCTGCCTCCTGTAATATCAACAGGCTCAGCATAGCGCAGGGCAGGGTGGAGCCACACGCAACTAAAGATGGGTTGCTGGGTGGATTCGAGGCGGCGAGGGCCGACAGTTGGGTTAGGGCAGCTCCGGGACGCAAGCGAACGCTAGCACCTGGGTGCGGTCGGTAACTCCCAGCTTGCCGAAGATGCTGTTGGTGTGGATCTTGACCGTGCTGACAGCTTCACAACTCGCATGGCACTAGCCGGTTCTCGGCAGCTTGCGTAGGTACTTATGGGTGGGGGTTATCCCGTTTCAGCGGACACGCAAAGAGCTCGATAGTAAGGCGGCTCAAACGCTGCGGGACTCCGGTAGCCCAACGCTGAATGAAGCCGCCGGCGATTGTACGGTCGCGCTTACCGATAGGGAGATCGCGTGCCTGGCCAGCGCTCGGAGCTTACGTGCTGTCCGCCAGTATACGGCCAAGCGGGTGAGTGAACTGCAAGCGGCCCAGGCGAAGGAAAACCAAGCATAGCCGGGGTTGGCAGTGGATACAACGCCGGAAAAACCGCTTCCTGGCGCAGCAGCGTCGGCGGGTGTGCGACATTGAAAGGTCAGCCGAGCGGCGGTGCAGTGGGCGGTGGAACGGCAGGCGGGGACCCTCGTGATCAGCGATATACACGACGTGGCCGACGGCAAACGGTTGCCCGCTACACAACAGCAGAAAATCAGCACCTGGGCGCCTGGGCGAATGCGCGGCTATCTCACATACAAAGCCGAAGGGGCGGGGATCACCGTGCCGCCGGTCGTTAAGGACGTGTTTACCTCCCAGACCTGCCCGCAAGGTGGGCACTGGCACAAACCCAAAGGGCGCACCTATAACTGCGCGGCCTGCGGGTTCGGGAGCCACCGCGACATCGTGGGCGCGGCGAATATGCTCGCCCGCTATCAAACGCGAGGTGGGGCACATCCGGCCTCCGCTAACGGTCATGTATCGTCACCCGTGTCTCACCGGGAAGCGTAGGCATCGCGACACGATGCTGGTGGCTGATCGCGGGGCCGGTGCGCAAGCACCGGGGCAACCGTCAGAAGCCGCCTCCGGCATTTCCTCTACAACGGTCAGGTGGGCATCCTCCCGTGAGCCACCACTTGGCGCTACCTGCCCAGTTCCAGCCCGCTGCTCGATCTGCACTGAGCCTTGCTTCACCGTCGCCATCGAAATCGGACGCATGCTGCCATTGCGCGGGTTTCTGCTCACAGTCCTCCTCCTACTAATCACCACAACGTTGACTGCTTTTGCCGGCAGGTGTAAGCTGGGTCATCATAGATCGAAGTGCATGATCAGGTTGGAGTAATTGGACAAGCAGGAGGATGCGAGAATGCCAAACGAAGCTCTTACGCCCCATGCGCGCACGCTATTGACGGGACTCGCTATCGGGGAGTCGCCTCGCTGGCACGCGGGCCGCTTATGGTTCTGTAATTGGGGCACGCAGGAAGTCGTCGCTGTTGATGACCATGGCCACAGCGAGGTAATCACACATGTGCCCACCGATATGCCGGCCGGTATCGACTGGCTGCCCGATGGTCGTCTGCTTATGGTGTCGGGGCGTGAAGCGCGCGTCTTGCGCCAGGAACCCGACGGCTCACTGATCACGCACGCCGCCTTGCAGAGCCGGGTGGATATCTGTAATGAGATCGTGGTCGATGGGCGCGGTAATATTTATGTCAACGGGAGCGCCTTTGATCCCACGGCCAGCCAACCATTCGGGCCGGGCCTGCTCTTCCTGGTTGCCCCGGATGGATCCATAACACAGGTGGCCGACAACCTCGCTTTCCCCAATGGCATGGTCGTGACGCCCGACAACTCGACGCTCATCATCGCGGAGTCCTACAGCCACTGCTTGTCCGCGTTCGCCATTGCCCACGATGGCAGCCTCAGCAATAGACGGGTCTGGGCGGCACTGGGCGACGATGCGCCCGACGGCAGCTGCCTGGACGCCGAAAGCGCGATCTGGTATGCCGACGTGGGACACCAGCATTGCGTCCGGGTGCGCGAAGGGGGTAAGGTTCTGCAAACGGTGCAGGTGGATCGCGGCTGCTTCGCCTGTATGCTCGGCGGTGCCGACAAGCAGACGCTGTTCATCATGGCCGCCGAATGGCGCGGCTTTGCGAACGTGGATCCCGCCCAGCGCACCGGCCAGGTATTGAGCGTAGCCGCGCCAGCTGCGCACGCGGGGTGGCCGTAAAAGGCAGAGCGAAATGCGGTTTGGCGCGGGTTAGCGAAGCGGGGAGGCATCCCGTTAGGGATGATCACGGCATGCTGGTATAAGCCCCACCGGTAAACACAACGCGCCCGCTAGACATCCCAATACGATCTGCTAATCGACGCATAGAGATCTAATATCCGTACTGCTTGAAGAACCTGGGTACTACATCGGGTTTGTGTGGCAACCGCGTCACCATCTGGTGGCAGGGCCTATCGCGTACCGCCCATTGTACGCTGGGGCTATCTATTCGCCTTCGGCATCGCCGGGGTATCGACCAACGACCTCAGGGCGGCGGGCAGCACGGGCGCTTTCAGCACTTTTGTTGCGGAAGCAAGGAGGGCGGAGCCACTATCGCATCGGGGAACAGGGCGGCGGCGGCCTGGAGATCGATCCGGGCATCCAGCTTGCGGAAAGTTGCCACCGCCGTGGCCCAGAGCGCCCGGGCCGCGACGGGGCGGCCGGTGGCGAGGTACAGCCGGGCGACCGTGAGCCGGCAGCGGGCCAGTTCATACTCCTGGTCGGCGTCTTCCAGGATGGGCAACGCCTGCGCCAGGTACGGCGCGGCGCCCGCCACGTCGTCACGGGCCAGGGCGATTTCACCCAGCAGGTGTAGGCTGGTCGCCTCTTCCACCCGCATCGCTAGCTCCCGCGCCCGCGTCAGGGCCTGGCGGGCATGGTCAACGGCCCGCTCGTAGTCGGCCCCGCACAAGGCGGCAGCGGCGAAATGGCGATCCAGTTCGGGCAGGAAATCGCGGGCATCGGCCTGCGCGTAAAAGGCCCGGCTCAACTCCAGGTGGGTGCGCGCCTGGTCAATCTCTCCCCGCCGCACGTACGTGGCCCCCAGGTTCATGTGCAAGGCCCCGCGCACATAGGGGGAGCCGCCGATTTGCTCCAGAATTTGCAGCGACCGCTGGTAGTCGGCCAGGGCATCGTCCAGGCGGCCCTGGTTCAGCGCGATGCCCCCCAGGTTGTTCTGGACAAAGGCGAGCGTATAGATGTCGCCCGTCTGGTTGAAGACACGCCCGGCGCGCCGATAGTACTCAGCGGCCCGGCGCCAATCGCCGAAGTTAAAATAGGCGTTAGCAAGGCCGTTTTCTGCCATCGCCTGGCCGTAAATGTTCTCGTTCTCCTCATAGAGGGCGCGGGTCTTTTCAAAGTAGTGGACGGCTTCGCGGTTGTTGCCCTGGATGACCGAGATGACGGCCCGGCTGTTGCAGGCGAAGGCCAGGGCTTCCTTGTCGCCCAGCCGCGCCGCTACCTGCATCGCCTCCTCCCCCTGAGCGATGGCCTGTTCGTAGTTGCCCTGGCGCATGTTGATCAGCCCGGCAATTGCCAGCATCTCGGCCCGCGTCGAACTCTGCTGGTCGCCCAGCACGACCAGGCCCTGGCGGATCCAGTCAAGCGCGGCGGCGTATTCCGCCCGGTTCTCGTACAGGCGGGCGATCCAGCGACAGGCGCGCGTCTGAGCTTCCCGGTCCCCTTGTTGCCCGGCCAGTGCCAGCGCGGCGTGTAGATGCGCCAGCGCGGGTTCATACTGGCAAATCGCAGTGAGGATCTGGCCCAGGTTGCCGTGGATCTGTAGGCGCTGGACACTGGTGGTATCCGCGGGCAGCTTCTCGGTGCAGCGTAGCGCCTTCTCGAAGTGGGCAATCGCCTCGTGGTTGGCGAACAGCTTTTGCGCCCGGCTCCCGGCCTCCATTAGGTGGGCCAGTGCCCGCGCCCAGTCTTCTCCCAGGTAGCTGTGATAGGCAAGCTGGTCAATGGGCGCCGGGATCACCGCGGCCAGCGCCCGGCTGATCGCCTGGTGGAGTTGCCGCCGCTGATCGAAGAGGAGCGTTTCGTAGGCCACGTCGCGGGTAATGTTGTGCTTGAACATATAGGCGGTATCGGGCGGCGGCACCTCCCGGCGCGCAAAATCGCGCTCCTCCATAACAGCGATCTGCTCGCCCAGGGCGGCGAGTGGCGATTGCAGCGGGTGGGACCGGGCTAGCAGCGCCAGCCCGAAGATCCGCCCGATGACGCTGGCGACCTTCAGCGTCAGCTTGGCCGCTTCGGGCAACCGGTCGAGGCGGCTCAACACCGCCCCCTGGATCGAGTCGGGCAGTCCGAGTTGGAGCGCCGGGAGCGGGGTGGCGGGCGCGAGCACCCATTCGCCCTCCTGGCGGACCAGGCTGTTGGCGTGGCGTAGCGCCTCCAGCATTGGCCCCGCCAGGGTCCAGCGGCCATCCTCGCCCGGTTCAATGCGCGCCGATTCGCGGAGTGCGTCAATCATCTCTTCGACAAAGAAGGGATTCCCTTGCGTTTCAGACTGGATTAGTGCCGTCAGCAAGGGGTCCGCCGGTCTGCCCAATCGGCTCACGATCAACCCCGCGACCGCCGCAGGAGAGAGTTCGGCCAGGTTGAGCCGGGTGTGTAACGGGCTATCCTGCAGTTCGGGCAGGATCGTCTGGCCCGCCAGTGGGGGTCGGTGGGTCACGACCAGCAGAACCCGCGCGGGCGCCAGTGCCCGTGCCAACGCCACCGTTAGCCCCTGCGATGCCTCGTCCAGCCAATGCACATCGTCCAGCAGCAGCAGCAGCGGGCGGGCTTGTGCCCAGGCGCGCAGGATCTCGCCGATCAACTCGACCAGGGCACGCTGGCGCAGGCGCGGCTCGAAGGCGGCGGTCGTGGCGTTGTCCGGGATGGGCAGCTCCAGCAGATCACCCAGCAAAGGCAAGCGCAGTAGCAAGGTGGGATTGATCCCGCCGACGATTTGCTCGATGTGAGCCACGCGCCGCGCCGGAGTCTCTTGCGGGCTGGCACCGAGCACGGCGGGGAGGTCGAGCAGCGCGGTGAACACCTGCCGCCAGGGGGCGTAGGCGGTGTGTTGGGTGGTGCTCTGGCAGGCTCCGACCGCGCCCTGGAACCCTTGCGCGGCGGCCCGGTCGAGCAGCGCGGCGGCCAGATGGCTCTTGCCCACGCCGGTCGGGCCTTCCAACCGCAGGATACGCCCGGTCCCCCCGGCGACTGCCGCCACCACCTGCATTAGCTGGTCGATCTCCGCGTCGCGCCCGACCAGCGGGGCGGCGAAGAAACGAGCCGTGCGCTGCGGCGATGCTGCCTTGCGGTCATGCACCAGCGAAACCGGCACCGGCCGGCTCTTGCCCTTCACACTGAGCGGGCCGATAAACTCCAGTTCGTAGAGCTGGCCCACCACGCCGGCGATGGCCGGACTGATCATGATCTGGCCGGGCGCGGCGCGGCTCATCAGGCGGGCGGCCAGGTTGGCGTGGTCACCCATCATATCGTAGGTGTGGGCGCTCGGGCTGCCATAGGCCCCCACCCGCATGCGCCCCCGGCTGATGCCGATCTGCACCGTGGTGATGTAGCGCAACTCGGCGGGGAGGGAGCGCAGTTCGAGGGCCGCCGCCACGGCGCGGCTGGCGTCGTCGTCGTGGGCCACCGGCGCGCCGAAGGCGGCGTGGAGATAGCTCCCCTTGTCGCCCATGGCGAGCTTGAGCAGCGCGCCGTCATAGCGGCTGACGATCTGCTGCACCCAGCGGACGAAAGCGTCGAGCTTTCGATCCACGCTGGCGTCGGCATCATAATCGAGACCGGCAAAGCGCAGGAAGAGCGCCACCGCCGGGCGCAGTTCGGCCAGGAATGGCCCCTGGCCGGCCAGCAGCCGCTGGTAGACCGGCGCCAGCAGCCAGGGACGCACCTGTTCCTCGGTCAATGCGTCCGGTGCAACGGGCGCCCAGGGATCAGCAGCCACCGGGCCGTTCAGTCCGGCGACCACCGCGAAGCGCGCCCCGCCGTTCCGGGCCTGCCGCCACTCCTGCACGGTGAGCAGGCCACCCAGGTTGGTCACGACTTCCGCGCCGACGACGACGTCGCCTTGCTCGGCCTGCTGCTCGGCCTCAGCCATGCGAAAGATGGTGGCCCCGGCCAGGACATCGATCCGCTGCACCAGCGGATCGCCGACCTGGAAACGGCGCGCCGGGCCGGCCGCGACCGCCACCTTGATAGCCAGGGTAATGGCGCGGCTCGACGGCGTCGTTAGCGCGCCGATCTGCCGCACGACCTGTTGCACGGCCAGCGCACAGGTAACCGCCCGCCGGCCATCGTCGGCGTCGAACCAGCAGGTGATCGCATCGCCGGCAAAGCCGATCACGCTGCCGCGATAGCGGTCTACCTCATCGATGATCCGGCTGTAGATCAGGTTAAGCTGGCGCGTCAGCTCTTCCGCGCCCCGTTGTGGGCCGAGTTCCCGCGCCAGGGCTTCGGTTAGCGGGGTGAAGCCGGAGATGTCGGCAAAGAGCGCCGCGCCCGCCGTCATCGTGGGTAGCTCCCGGCCGGCCGCCAGCGCCTGGCGGCGGTCCATTGGGATGTACGGGGCTGCCGCGTCCATCGTCCGCTCCTTCTTTCAGTCTCATTATAGCACACGCTAGATCGCGCGGTTCGGCACCCATGATCGGGCCGCCATTTTGTAGTATAATATCTCCCAGATACCAACAGCCAGAATCACCACGACCGCCGTTGCCATCTTTTTCCACTCAAGATCAACCCGGGACTCAGGGCCGGTCATATGCCGCCTTATAGCTGCCCCCTAAGACGGCAGTTGGCGCGCCGCGGCAAACCAGCCCATCGCCACCTTAAGGGCCGTGAAGTCTGAAAGGGGTCCCCATGTCCACCCGCCCCCCGTCGTACCCTCGCGTCGTGCGGAACATCCTGCCCGTCCTCGCGCTGCTTGGCCTCTTGCTCCTTGCTACTACCCCACCACCCGCCCGCGCTACCGTCTATAATATTGCCGACGGCGACGTGGCCGCTCTGCTGGCGGCGATCCAGTTCGTACACGGCAACAGCGAGGTTACCGTCAACCTGGCCTCCAATGGCACCTACACCTTCGAGCAGCAGGTGGGCGGGGCCACGCTCAGCACGATCATCAACGCTAGCCTGACCATCAACGGCAACGGCGCAACCATCGCCCGGAGCAGCGCGTCCGGTACCCCGGCGTTCAACTTCTTCTCGATTGGCGAGGGAACGCTGACACTGAAGGATCTGACTCTGCGCAACGGCAGCGGGACCGACGGCGGGGCCATCGAGTCCAGCGCCTGTAACCTGCGCCTGACCAACGTGACTTTCAGCGGCAATCACGCCGGCGGCAACGGCGGTGCACTGGCCCTCAGTTCCTGCACCGTGGATATGACCACCGTCACCTTCAGCGACAATCACGCCACCGGTAACGGTGGCGCGCTTTCGCTGGACGCGAACACCGGCACCGCGATCCGCGATTCCTCCTTCCTGAATAACAGCGCTGGCGGCGATGGCGGCGGTATTAACAACGAAGGTCAGTTGTCGGTGGATAACAGCACCTTCCGCGACAACAGCGGGCAGAACGGCGGCGCGCTCGCCCTGGCCGAGCAAACCGACAACACGGCGTCGATCACCAACAGCACCTTCAGCACAAACACCGCCACCAACGGTGGCGCGCTACTGCTGAGCGGACCCAACACCGTCGCCGTAGGCAACAGCATCCTAAGCGGCAACCATGCCGGCTATGGCGGGGCCATCTATGGTACCGGGATCCAGATGAGCGTGGACCGGAGCCTGATCATCAGCAACACAGCTGAGTTCCAGGGCGGCGGCATCTACCTGCCCGGCCGCCTGACGATTCAATTCAGCACGCTGGCCGCTAATACTGCCGGCGCGGGTTCCCCCGCCAGCGGGCAGCAGGGCGGCGGTATCTACGCGGCCACCGGTTCCACCCTGGCCTGCACGTCGTGTACAATCCGCGATAACCAGGCGGGCGATCAGGGCGGCGGTCTCTACTTGGCACGCCTGCAACTGGACAGCGAGATTACGGCATACGGCTTCACCGCGTCCACCATCAACGGCAATAGCGCCGTGACCGAGGGCGGTGGGGTCTATCTCGCCGGCACCAATTACCGGCCCGGTCCCGGCGTCCCGCCCCATGTGAATTTTGAACAGAGCACGATCAGCGGCAACACCGCCGCGACGGGTGGCGGCCTCTACGTGCGGGGCGGCCCGCTGGGCGCGAACGAAGAGCTGGTGCGGACCTTCCTGTACTTTACCACGGTCGCCGCCAACCAGGCGAGCACGGCGGGAGGTGGGGTCCACAACGGCGGCCTGCTGATGCTGACGCAACCAACCGAAGGCACGACCTGGCAGGGCGGAAACAGCCTCCTCGCCGGCAACAGCGCTCCGACCGGCCCTGACGTGGATGGCACAGTGACCAGCGGCGGCTATAACCTGATTGGCAACAGCAGCGGCGGCAGCGGCTTTGTCGCCGGCGACCTGCTCAATGTGGACCCGCAGATCGGGCCGTTGCTCTACAACGGCGGCCCAACCCTGACCCATGCCCTGCTGCCCGGATCGCCCGCCATCAACGCAGGAGCGCCCGGCCAGTGTTCCGCCTTCCTGACCGACCAGCGCGGCCTGCCTCGCACAGACCAGGCATGTGACATAGGGGCCTACGAGGTCGGCAACACTTCGCGGCGCACCGCGCAGGTGCTGAGCGGAACGACCACGGATTCCGCCGCCTTCCTCGGCGACAGCAACTGGTTCAAGATCCCCGTCAGCGACCCTGACTCGGTGATCACCGTCACCCTCGGTTCGCCCGGCGACTACGACCTCTATCTCTTCGCGCCCAAAGTGGACGAGGAAACGGGCCAACTGCGCGACATCGGCCAGCTTAACAACATCGGTGCGCTGGCCGACATCGGCCAACTCAACAATATCGGCCAACTGAACAACATCGGCGTGATCGACAACGTCGGGCAACTCAACAACATCGGCCAACTGAACAACATCGGTGGCCTGAACACCATCGGTCAGCTTAACAACATCGGACAGTTGAGCGACATCAGCCAACTCAACAGCATCGGCCAGTTGAACAACATCGGCCAACTCAATAATATCGGCCAGTTGAACAACATCGGCCAACTCAATAATATCGGCCAGTTGAACAACATCAGCCAACTCAACATCGGCGCGACCGCGATCGCCACCGACACTGACGAAGTGGGCACGCTGGTAGCGGCCTCGGCCACCGCCGGCAGCGGTAACGAGACCATCACTTACGACGTGCATGAACTACACGGGAACTACTACGCGGTGGTGGCCCCACATAACTTAGAGGCCATCGGCCAGCTATTCGACATCGGCGCCACGGTCATGGCGCCCGGTGGCGCGCCCCCGCCGATCACGCCCGCGCCGACCGGGTTCACCCCGCCCGCCACCGACCCCAGCGTGCAAACGCTGATCCTGACCAACCAATCACGCTTCGCCGCCCTTTACCCAGGCGATCCCGGCACCGCCGGCCTGCCCGCCGCCCTGGCCGCGCTGGCCGCCAATTCCAACGTCCACGGGGTAGTGGTTAATCTCGACAGCTATACGCCGATCAACAATGCCTATGCGCTGTGGGACAGCCAGCCCACCAACCCGCAAGCGGCCAACTATGTCGCCTGGAACATCAAATCGCTTCTCTACAGCCAGGCCCAGGCCTATCCGAACCTAAAGTACCTGGTTCTGGCCGGGAGCGACCCGATCATCCCGGCGCGGCGCATCGCCGACACCACGCTGCTGGCGAACGAGCGCAACTACCTGCTGGCAGGTGACCCGCGCATCAACGCCGCCCTGACCGCGCGCTATTACCTGAGTGACGACTACTATGCCGGGCTGCTGCCCCTCCCCTACCTGGGCGGTGAGCTATACATCCCGCAGGTCGCCCTTGGCCGCCTGGTCGAAAAACCGCAAGAGATCCTTGCCGCCCTGAACACCTTCCGGGCCCAGCCCGCGGTGACGCCGACCAGCGCGTTCATCACCGGCTATGACTTCCTCAAGGACGAAGCGACCGCCGTGAACGATACCCTGGCGCAATACGGCATCGCCAACCGCACCACACTGATCAACGATACCTGGTCGGCGAGCGACTTCCGCGCCGCGTTCTTCGACCAGGGCACGGCCCGTGGCCTCAACTCGCTCAACTCGCACTTCAACCACAACAGCTTCTTTCCCAACAGCGGCGGCAACGTCTCCGCCAGCGAGGTGACGACCGACACCACCGTCTACAGCGGCACGCTGATCTTCTCGGTCGGCTGCCACTCGGGCCTGAACGTGCCCGACCGCGGTGCCGGCACAGTGCAGGATGACACCGATTGGGCGCAGGTGTTCGCCCGCCGGGGGGCTACCTACTTAGCTAACACCGGCTTTGGCTACGGCGACTCGGACCTGATCGCCTACAGCGAGAAACTGATGGTCAACTTCGTCCAGCAGTTGGGCAACGCCGCCGGTGGCTCGCCCAGCGTCGGCGAAGCGATGCTGGCGGCCAAGCAGGAGTACTTCAACAGCCTGGGCACGGCCTCCTTCAGCAACTATGACCAGAAGGTACTCGGCGAGATGACGCTCTACGGCCTGCCAATGCTCAAGGTCAGCGTGCCCAACCCGCAAAGCGCCGCCGCAGCGCAGGCCGGCACGGAGGCCAACCCAGCCGGCAAGGCGACTCGCGCGCCGGTGACCTACAACCCAACGACGATTCCCTACAACCTCACGTTCAACTACAACACGCAGCCCGTCGCCGGGCGGGGCAGCTACCTCCAGATCCAGGGCGAGCATGATCAGCAGGTGCTGGGCGGGCGGCCCGTGCAGCCGATCACCAATCGGGTGCTGGACACACCCGGCGCCATCGCCCACGGCGTGCTGATGCTCGGCGGCAGCTTCACCGACCTGCCGAACTTCGACCCGGTGGTCTCGCAGGTACTGACCGACGGCGCCAACCTGGCCGGTGAGCCGGATTTCCCTTTCCCCCACTTGTTCCCCGGTCAGCTCGTCAGCATCAACCGCCTGGTCTCCATTGACGGCACGGTCAAGCAACGGCTGGTGGTCGTACCGGCACAATACAAGGCCAACCCCGGCCAAAACGTGGGCACCGAGCGACGCTACAACCAGCTTGATCTTGACGTGCTGACCGCGCCCGACACCGAGACCGACTTCCTCGCCCCTGCCATCCACGACGTGCAGGCGCAGGCACTCGGAAGCAGCCTCCAGTTCAACGTGCGAGTCAGCGACGACAGCGGCACGGTAGCGCGGGTGGTGGTGCTCTACGCGGCGGCGGGCGCGACCGCCTGGTCGCGGGTCGAGTTACCCTACAACGCCGCCGACGCGACCGCGACGGGCAGCATCCCCTTGCCCGGCCCAGTGGTCCAGTACTTCGTTCAGGCGGCGGACGGCGCGGGCAATGTTGCGCTCGCGCTCGACGCGGGCGATCCGTATGTGGTTTCCGCAATTAGCCTGATCGCGCCTGAGCAGGCGCCGGAAGACCAACCTTTTACGCTGGTCCTGCTGCCCGCCGGGTTCAGTGGCTACGCCTTCGACTGCGGCAGCGGCAGCTACGTGCCGGCAGCCGGCAACGCGCTGGACTGCACGCCGAACGATGAAGGGACGCTCACGGTGCGGGGCCGCATCGCCGGCCAGGAACGCACGGCGCAGATCAGTATCTACGGCGTGCCGCCGCGCGCCCGCTTTGTCGCGCCCGCCGAAGTGCTCCCCGGTGCAGCGTTCACCCTCGCGCTCACGGACGCCACCGATTCCATCGCCGACATGGCCGCCGGGTTCAGCTACGCCTTCGACTGCGGTGGGGGCTA
>JAICKM010000413.1 GCA_025927935.1 Chloroflexia bacterium
GCAATCGATCTGCAAGCCCAACTCGCCCAGGTAGCGCAGCCCACCCCAGGCGGCGACGAGGTCGTTGGCGCAGAGGATGTGCGCGGCCACGTGTTGCATCAGGTCGCGGTCTTTGAGCAGCAGATCGACGCCGAAGTGGCCCATGATGCCGTCGCCGAACTCGACAATGATGGCGTCCGGCCGGCACTCGCTGAGCGCGGCCAGGATACCCTTGGCCGCCGGGACGACGCAGTTGTCGGTGTGGGTGGTGGACGGCAGCCCCGCGTCGCTGAAGGAGAGCGCGCAGGCCGCGCCGTGGTCCTGCATGTTGAGCAAATCGCGCTGCGTGGCGACCCCGGCCAGCTTGGCCGCGCCCAGGCGATAACCGCGGCTCTTGAGCACGCGGATCACTTCGCAGGCCGCGGTGGTCTTGCCCGCGTTCATGCAGGTGCCGGAGATCAAGATCAGCGGCGCCGACTTCGGCAGCGAGGTCTGCCACGGCACGGCGTACTGCGCGATGTTGGCCGGCTGGCCGTCGATCAGCGCCGCGCCCAGCACGCGCACGCGCAACGGCTGGCCGACCTCGGCGTTGGCCGAACTGCACTGGCCGATGACGCCGCCCAGGTTCAGCATGTGCAGGACATCGCCCGCCGCGATCTGGCTTGGGATGGCGCCGACGAAGCCCTTGAGCGCCTGCCGCTCGCCCAGCACCCCGGCGATGATGTCGCCCTTAATAATGCGCGCCATGCGCCCGCCCAGCAGTTCCAGTTCGCCATAGACGCTCTTCTCTTCCAGCGCCTCGACGATGATGACGGCGCCGCGCTCGGCCACGACGGTGCTGCTCACTTCGACCTCGCGGTTGAGGTTGACCCGCGCCGTGACCGACGCGATTTTATCCAGCGTGACTTGCATCTTGTTACTCCTCTCGCCCTCCGGCTCGCCACGAGCCGGTCTCGTATGGTACGCTGCCTCTTGTCTGTCTCAAGTGCGACCAACGCTGGACGCTCACCGGACGCCGTCGTCCTGGTTTCCGGGCAATAAAAAACTCCCGTCCCGCTCTGAAAAGCAAGGGACGAGAGTTCACACTCCCGTGGTACCACCCTAATTGTCACATTTCTGGCCTGTGACCGCTCGTGGTTGTTCGGCGCGTGGGGACCACCCACTCCCTCCTACTTGCCCCTCATTGGGCTTTCTTCGGCGGACCGCTCAGTGACGGGTTCGCCGTAACCAGGTCTCTCAGGCTCGCACTCTCCCTGATTCGCTGTCGACCCCTGCTACGGGTACTATTCCACTTCAACGCGGGCATGCGGCAACTTGCCGCTATTCAATTAAGGCGCAGTGTACCATACCGCGCGAAATAAGTCAATACCCTAACGGGAGGAACCTCTCCCCCAACTCCTCCCCGCGGCGGGGAGAGGAGTTTTCTTTCCCTTCCCGCCCACGAGACTCTTCACTCTGCTCAGAGTGACAAGCACTACTGACTACTGACCACTCGGCTAGACCTTGGCCCCGGCGGGGGTGTTCAGGATGGCTTGCAGCTTGCCGTCCGGCGCAGGGGCCGGGGCGTGCTGCCGGCGATAGGCCAGCATGCTTTGCAGGCCGTAGAGCTTGCAGAAAGCCGCCGCCTCGGCGCCGGTCCAGGCGCGATTGGCCTCGCCATAGGTGCCCACTTTGCGGTCGAGCAGCGAATAGGGGCTGCGGCAGCCCTGCACCTGGATGTGGCCCTTGAACAGGCTCACCCGCACGTCGCCGGTGACGGCGCCCTGGCTGCTGTCGATCATCGCCTCGATGTCGCGCATCACCGGGTCGAAATAGAGGCCCTCATGCAGCATGTTACCGTACACGTCGGCCAGGTGGTCCTTCCAGAAGCCCTGGTGTTTGCTCAACACGAGCTTTTCCAACTCTTTGTGCGCCGTGATGGCGATGACCGCGGCGGGCGCCTCGAAGACGATGCGGCCCTTGAGGCCCAGAATGGTGTTGCCCAGGTGCAGGCCGCGGCCCACGCCGTGCTTGCCGCCGATCTCGGCCAGCGCGGCCATCAGGTCGAGGGGAGCCAGTGCCACGCCGTCCAGGGCCACCGGCACACCGTCGGCGAAGCTGAGCGTGATCACCGCCGGCTCGTCGGGCGCATCCGCGGGGGCCACCGTATCGACAAACGCCTCATCAGGCGGGAAGCCCCAGGAGTCCAGCGTTTCGCCGCCGCCGATGGTCGTACCCAGCAGGCCCTTGTTGACCGAATAGCGGCCGGTCTTCTCCGGCACCGGGACGCCGTGCTGGTGGAGGAAATCGACCTCGAAGGCGCGCTGCGCGTTCAGGTCGCGGATCGGGGTCAGGATATTGGCTTCGGGCAGCAGCACACGAATGGCAAGGTCGAAGCGGACCTGGTCGTTGCCCGCGCCGGTCGAGCCATGGGCAATCGTCGTGGTGCCGTAGCTCTGCGCGATGCCGACCACCTGCATGGCCTGGACCAACCGCTCCGGCCCGGCACAGAGCGGGTAGACGCCACCGCGCAGCACGTTGCCCTTGATGATGTAGCTGACGAGCAGATCCCAGAGCGGCTGGCGCCCGTCGATGGTGTGGTGCGCGACAACGCCCAGGGCCGCGGCGCGCGCCTCGATGGCTTCGCGCTCGGCGGCGCTGAAGCCGCCCGTATCCACCGTCACCGTCACCACGTCATAGCCTTGCTCCTGCAACCAGGGCACGCAGAAGGATGTATCCAGGCCGCCCGAAAACGCTAACACCGCCAGCTTATTGTCCATCGTCGTATCCTCCGGGGGCCGTCTGCCCCCATTTTTGGGCAATAAAAAACTCCCGTCCCGCTTCTTCATTAGAAAGCAAGGGACGAGAGTCCAGACTCCCGTGGTACCACCCTAATTGTCACATTTGTAGCCTGTGACCGCTCTTGGTTGTTGCCGGCGTGGGCACCACCCACTCCATCCTACTTGCCCATTACCGGGCTTTCTTCGGTGGACCGCTCTGTGACGCGTTCATTCCAAGTGGTTTCTCGGGCTTACACCAACCCCCGATTCGCTGCAAACCGGCATTGGAACTACTATTCCACATCAACGCGGGCACACGGCCAAAGGCCGCTATTCAATTGCATGGGCTATTGTAGCACATCATATCGCGCATGTCAAGGTTTGGCCGGTCCCGAATTATAAATCAATATAGCGCGGACCGGGTGCGATACGCGGCACCCGGCCCGCTGCCGGCGGCGTATCAGGGAAAGAACGCCAGGGCAGCCATCTTTGCCACCTGGCCGCGAGTCGCCGTGGCCGCGGGCCGGAAGTAGGGCAGGTTGGCCGGGCCAAGGCACGGCTCGCCCGGCCCGCCGCAGGTGTAGCCGCTGCTGATGCCCCGGCGCGCCACCTGGGCGATCCAGCGGTAGAACGGCTGCCCCGGCGGCACGTCGGCGAAGACTTGCCCGCCGGGCGGGTCCGCATAGCCCGCCGCGAGGGCGATGATCTTGGCGAACTGCCCGCGGGTCACATCGGCGCCGGGGCGGAAGTAGGGCAAGTTGCCGGGCGTGATGCAGGGTTCCCCCGGCCCGCCGCAGGTGTAGCCGCTGATGATGCCCTGGCCCGCCAGTTGCCCGATCCAGGCATAGAACGGGTGGCCGGGCGGCACGTCGGCGAATTGTTGGCGCGTGGGTGGGGCGCTCAGGCCCGCGCTGAGCGCGATCACCTTGGCGACCTGGCCGCGCGTGATCGTGGCGCCCGGCCGGAAATAGACGCCGGGGCACGGTTCGCCGGGCGCGCCGCAGGCATAGCCGCTGACGATGTCGTGACAGGCCAGCGTCTGGATGGGCGTGAAGAAGGGTTGGCTCACCGGCACGTCGGCAAAGGCCGCAGGCGGGACGGCGCGCGCCACCAGGCCGGTCCCGCCCGAATCGGCGCCCGCCGCCCAGACATCCACCGTCGCCAGGATCGAGACGGCAGCATAGCTGCCGGCGGGTCCGGCCACCGTTTGCCAGCCCTGCCCGTCCCAGTGCTGGATCGTGCTGCCAACGGCCCAGATGTCGGGACCGCCGTGCGCGGCGATGGCCGTGGCCCCGGCGACGCCCGGCACGACCGTCCAGGCGACCCCGTCCCAATGCAACATCGCCGTGCTGCTCACCGCCCAGGCATCGTCCCGCGCGGGTGCCGCCACGCCGGTCAGGAACCCGACATCGGGGGCGGGCACCTCCGCCCAGGCGCTGCCGTTCCAGTGGACGATCAGCGAACCGCCGCTCAGGTAATCATTGGCCCCCACCGCCCATACATCGTCCGGCCCCGTGCCGGCCACGGCCAGCAGCGTTTTCTGGCTGGCGGGGAATCCACCGGGGTCGATGGTGGCGCCGACATGGTCGCACCCGGCGGGCGTGCAATGGGCCGCCAGCGTGCCCGAGGGCTGGCCGTAGTTGTTGCGCCGCCCCACGGCCCAGGCTTCTCCGTCGCCCACCGGAGCCACGGCGTAGAAGGTCGAGTCGATGATCGAGGCGCCGCCGGGCGCGGGACCGCGCCGGGTCGGGCTGCCGAAATAGACATCGTGCCACGCGGTGCCGTCGAAGTGGGAGACAAACGCCGCACTCGGATAATAGACCTGCGACGCATCGACATGGCCGGCGGTCCACACGTCGTTGGACCCGGCGGCCGCCAGGGCATGGTAGTGGCGTGCGCCAAAGGCGACATTCAGATTGGGGGTCGGGGTCGGTGTGGGCGAGCCGGTGGGTATCGGGGTGGGCGTCGGCGCCCAGCCCTGGCCGTCCCAGTGCAGCAAGGTGCTGTCGCTGATAGCCCATACGTCATTCGCTCCGGCCGCCGCGACGCCCACCAGGGCGCCGTAGTTGGGGCTGGGCACGGTGGCCCAGAGGGGGAGGCAGTTGGCCGGCACCGGCGGGCCACTGGTCGCCGTGCCGGCGGGCGCCGGTGCCTCTTTAGAGGCAGCCGGCCCGAGAGCCGGTCCCATGCTGAGTCGTTGCGGCGCGAGGGCGGCCTGCGCGGTCCACACACCGGCGATTAGCAACCCGCCCGCCAGGGCTGCGCACGCGATCCGCAGCCCGGTCTGCCACACTGAGTGTCGCATTTCGCACCTCCTGCGTCGATTGGCCGCCTGCATACCATCCGGCCTGCGCCGCCCTGCGTGCCCTCACGGCCCGGTCGGGAGATGCATATTAGCAGGTCGGTCGTAATCACGCAATAGCGGTGCCGGCCCGTGGGCGCGGGCACGGGCCGCGCCGCATCTCGTCAGCGGGGGCCAAATGTGTTAGCATGGGCATAGCCACACCATCCTGGGGTCCGGCTTGCCGGGCTTCGACCACCGGATCATGCCATACGCGGGGATGGGGGGTTTACTCGCGGCCCGGATCATAGTGTAAAGCGCACAGGAGGCAAATATGACCGACCAACAACCCACCGCCGCCCGGCCCCGCATCGTCACCTGCGACCCCGTGGCGGGCTACAGCCCGCAGATCGGGCGTTACGTGGCGCAGCTGACCGAGGTCCGCCAGGATCTGCTGCACGAATTGGCCGCGCTGCCGGTCGCGCAACTCGACTGGCACCCGGACGCCCAGACCGAGTCCATCGGCACGCTGTTGCTGCACCTGGATGCGGTCGAGTGGTCCTGGCTGCACGAAGACGTTTTAGGCATGCCCAGCGACGCCTATCCCGGCAACTGGCATGAGGCGATGCCGATTCGCGTGGGTGTGCCTCAGGTGCAGGGCCGGCCCCTGGAAGCCTATCTCAGCCAACTGGCGGCCACCCGCGCCCGGACCCTGGAGATTTTACGGGGCTGGACCGACGCCGACCTGACCCGCCGGGTCGGCGAGGCCGAGCCGGAGCCGGGAATGGAGCGGCACAGCACGCTCTACACGATTGACTGGATCATCTGGCACATCATCGAGCACGAGGCCACCCACGTCGGCCAGGTCGAACTCCTGCGGCGCCTGGCCCCACCGTCCGCTTAGCCTAAATCTTGGGCAACCCGCGCGTGAAATCCACAAGATGCGTGAATTTGGGCATTTTGCTGGCGGGTTGCACATTACTTGGGTTAGTGTAGCAATGAAACCAGCTATTCCCTTAAACAACCCCTGGGCGAGCCTGTAGAGGGAATCTGCCGCCCGAAAAGCGGACCGCTAGCCTTCCCACCGGCCCACTGATCCGCGGGCGTGCTGTTCACGCCGCCGGCGGCGGCCGGGATTGCACCAGGAGCGCCGCCATGAGGCCGCTCAACCAGGCCAGGCCGGTGCAGATAAACATGACCAGGCGGAACATATCGACGAAAGCGAGTTTGATCGCCGTGGCGACCGCCGCCGCCTGAGCCGGGGCCACGCCGGGCGGCACGCGCGCCGCGCCCAGTTGGGCGGTCTGTGCCTGGAGCGCCGCGCGCACCGTCGGGGCGAGGGGCAGGGCGGCGGTGCGGGTGTCGAGC
>JAICKM010000814.1 GCA_025927935.1 Chloroflexia bacterium
CAGCACCGCGCCGATGGTGAAGAGCACGCCGTTGATAAAGGTGAAGACGTTCTCGCGCAGAATTTCTTGATACGAGCGGCCGGTGGCTAAGTGGACATTGTTGCCCTGGCCCTGGGCGCGCCGGGCCGTCACTTCGGCAGCAGAGAGTCCCATGAGCGACCCGGCGGGCGCGGAGCCGGCGTCCGCTTCCGCGCCCGTGACATCGGGCGGCGCGGTCAGTTCCAGCATCTGAGTCATCGTGCCTCCTATCGGTGCTACCCCGGCGAGCGTTCGGCACACGCCCACCTGATCTGTGGCAGGTGTAAGTCTGTGCCAATTGTAAGGCTGCGCCATGAATCGCACGAGCGCCGCGACGCCGATTTCGAGGGGGACCGCTGCCGCATCTTCTCCGGGACAGTTGTCCCGCCCGGCGAATGGTGGGCGCCGCGCCGGTTGCAATCAGCCCCTACAACGCGAGGGGAACTATCCGGCGCGCTTGGCACGTACATTGAGTAGTGCTGAGTAGCGCTTCAGGCCGCAATTGTCATTCTTCGCTGCGCTCAGAATCTCGTCTCCGTTGGGGTAAGCGACGAGACTCTTCGCTGTGCTCAGAGTGACAAGGATCCTTTGCCGCTGCCAGTGTCATTCTGAGCGCAGCGAAGAATCTCGTCTCGTGCGAACTCACGGCAAGACTCTTCGCTGCGCTCAGAGTGACAAAGATTCCTTGAAGCAGTACAGAGAGTATTCGCAACGGGTGCCCGGTATCACGTTACACGGCGCCCTGTACACCCCGGCGGCGCCCTACCTGGCCCCGCCGGGAGAGGAGATTCGTTCCTATGGCCGAAACCAAGTTGAAAGTGGGCGATCCCGCTCCGGAGTTTACCCTGCCGGCGGAGGATGGCCGGCAAGTGAGTTTGGCGGATTACCGCGGCAAGCGGGTGGTGCTCTACTTCTATCCGAAGGACGACACACCCGGCTGCACCACGCAAGCCTGCGGCTTCCGCGACGCCTACCCCCAGATCGAGGAGCAGAACGCCGTCGTGCTGGGCGTCAGCCCCGACAGCGAGCAGTCGCATCGCAAATTCAAGACCAAATTCGATCTGCCCTTCACGCTGCTAATCGACGCCGATCACCAGGTGGCCGAGGCGTATGGGGCCTGGGGCGAGAAGACTAACTACGGGCGCACCTACACCGGCATCATCCGCAGCCACTTTATCATCGACGAAGCGGGCCGGCTGGCTGATGTGCAGGTGGATGTTGGCGCCAAGGATAGCGTGGCGCGCGCCTTGCAGACTCTGGGATCCTGAACATCTTGTAGTCATCCCGGTTCGGTCCTTTCATACGGGTGTCACCGCCCGCTGCTATGCTAGTCGGTAAGGTAGGATGGGTCAGGAAGCCGCGGCCTCCCATCCTACCGGCGGACAGGCGGTAAGGCTCGTAGTGGAAAGGACCCATGCCCCGATGAACCGGCACAACAGTTCTCGTAACCACTCGCCCGACGATCGCAATCATATGGCTAGTGATCGTCCGCTGGACGCCACGCCCTTCAGCGCCGAAGAGCGGGCGCGGTTGCTCGCCGCGCGCCGGCAATTTCAGGAGGGGATGATGCACGAGTGGGTGGACGATTACAAGCGGCTGCGCTTTGCGCGCTGGCTGTATGAGCACGGCCAGATCTCCGAGGAATCGACCGGGTAAGGACAGGGCGGGCGCCGGACCCGCTTGCAACAAGCCGCCGCTTGTGCTAGAGTAAGTGCCACTTTATACCCCGCACGCGGGGCGGCCCGGTGGAGCGCGCAAGGTGACGGGCCTTGCGGTTATGCAGTAGGAATGTGGCGATGAGCAAGGTAAAGCGGTGGCAAGATTGGCCCTGGGTCTATCTCGATGACGAGATCGCCACCGACCCAGGACGGCGCCGGGCGGGGATCTGCGAACTACCGGATGGCTGGTATGTGCTCGCGCTGCTGGCCCGTGCTGAAAGCACCCGCCTGCACCAGGAGCGCGTGCTGGGGCCCTACGCGCTCCAGTCGGCGGCGCTCAAGATGGCACGCTACTGGATCGATCAGCCGGAGGACGCGGCGGGCGACCTGGAGTGGTGGCATGCCGAAAGCAAGGCGGGCCGGCTGGAGAGCTACCCGGAGTGCCCCGATTGCGGGCAGCCGGTCGCCTGGCGCGTCACCTGCTACCTGACCGGCCGGGTTCATGCCGCGGAGCAGCGCCGGCAACTCTTCATGCCGCACGCTGACGCCGGCTACGCCACCGCCGAGTAAGGCCGCCGCACAAAGGGACCGATCGGTATGCCGAAGGGCGCGAACGCCAAAACCGCGAAGACCAACGCCATGCGCGTGCTGGACGCGCACCACGTCGTCTACGAGGCGCACCGCTATGACCCCGCCATTCACTCGGCGGACGGCGTGGCCGCCGAGCTAGGCGTGCCCCCGGCGCACGTCTTCAAGACGCTGGTCGTGCTGCCGGAGAGCGGCAAGGGACGGCCCCTGCTGGTCGTCGTGCCGGGCGACCGCGAACTCGACCTGAAAGTGCTCGGCCAACAGCCGGGCGTGGACGAAAAGAAGCTGCGCATGGCGACCCAGCGTGAGGCCGAAAGCCTCACCGGGCTGCTGGTCGGCGGCATTTCGCCGCTGGCCCTGCTGCAAAAAGGCTTTCGCATCTTCATCGACCGGAGCGCACTCGACCTGGATCGCATCTATCTCAGCGGCGGCGAACGCGGCGTCAACCTGCACGTCGCCGTGCCCGATCTGCTGCGCGTGACCGGCGCCACCCCCGTCACCACCCACCATGCCGAGTGACTCGCAGACGCCGCGGATGACGGTCGCCGAATTCAACGCGCGGGGCCAGGGCCGGCTGCCGGGTCTCCTCGGCCTCGAAATCCTCGACGTGCAGCCCGGCCGGCTGACCAGCCGCCTCGTGATCCGCCCGGAACTGCTGGCTCCCAACGGCTATCTCCACGCGGGCACCGTCGTCACCCTCGCCGACACCAGTTGCGGCTACGGCACCTTCGCCCACCTGCCGGCGGGCGCGCAGAACTTCACCACTATTGAACTCAAAACCAACTTC
>JAICKM010000758.1 GCA_025927935.1 Chloroflexia bacterium
ATTTCCAACATCTGCGTCTGTCAGACCGGATCCGGCACGAGCGGCTGACGCGCATCTGCTTCAACGACTACGACCGGGAGATCGCCCTGGTGGCCGAGCACGAAGATCCGGCGACGGGCGAGCGCGCGCTGGTGGGCGTGGCGCGCCTCAGCAAGTCGCGCACGGCAAACGATGCCGAGTTCGCGGTGCTGGTGACCGACGCGTACCAGCGGCGCGGCATCGGCACTGAGCTACTGCGCAGGCTGGTGCAGATAGGTCGTGACGAGAAGCTAAGCCGGATCACCGGCGAAATCCTGATCGAGAACTCCGGCATGGTACGCACCAGTCGGAATGTAGGCTTCCAGATCCGCGGCCACGCGGGCGATATAGCCGGTGGGACCGTAGAAGCCTATATCGACCTTGGGGGATAAGGGGCGCCGCCCCCAGGGGTCGTAACCGCCGTCTAGTTGTCCAGACGGCGCCCCTTATTCGCCTGAGAAGATCGGCCACTCGCGCGGCAGGCTATCTGCTCGCTCAGTCCCCGGATGTGCGCGCCGGGCCAGGATGTAAAATAGGATGTTAGCCTGTCCGGGCGCCGCTCGCGGCACGGTCAGCGAAGGCGCACGGGTAGCTCCCCGAATCCATTGCTCGGGTAGATATGCCGCCTCGGCAGGTCATTCGCCAGGTCGACTGCAATGCGCCGGCAGTCCGGTTCGCGCGCATTCATCTGTTCCGGTCGGAAATATGGCGCCAGCGCACGGCTGTGCCGCGTGTGCGCCGGGGGATCCATAACGTTGGGAACGGCGCAACGCTTGGACGCACTGCTGTAGGCTTCAGGATCGGCGAGGACGTTGACAATGTCCTCATGTCGGAAGAGCGACGCTGCGCCCAGAGTGACACGTATCGACGGAGTCGCGGGGCGCGATAGTAAAAGACGGCGGGTGGTCAATGCCACTCGCCGTCTTTTTTGCCTTGCTTGACCACGCTATGCTTTAGCCGGGTGCGGCCTGCCCGGCGACCTGGCCGCGCAGGTGCTGTGTGCGCTCGGCTTCGGGGACGTTTTGCAGGCGGATGAAGAGCGTGGTCGCGGCGGCTAGCAGGTCCACAGCCTCCGCGGATTTGCCCTGGGCCTGGGCCAGCCGGGCCTGGAAGCGCTGGAACCGGGCCAGTTCTTCCGTTTCCGCGGGGACGGTCAGCGCCCGCCCTTGTTCGGCGGCGTGGAGCGCCGCCGGGAGATCCGCCCGCTGCAACGCCAGTTCGCCTTGTGCGACATAGCTGTCGAGTTGTTCCGCCGGCAATTGCAACTGCCCGGCGATGGTCGCGCTTTCGCGCAGCGTCTCGGCGGCGGTATCCCACTCGCGCAACGCGGTGAGCACACGGCCCAGGTTCAGCAGGGCCAGCATACGGTGGTAGGTGTCATGGACCGTCCCGGCATGTTGCAGCGCCTGGACCAGATAGTCGCGGGCCTGCGGATATTCGCCCCGGTCGTAGAGCGCGTAGCCCACGGTGATGGCGCCAATCGCCATGGCGCGGCGGTTGCCCAGCCGCTCGTTGATCAAGATGGCCTGCCGCCCGTGCCGGATGGAATCGCCGAGGCGGCCCTGGCGCTCGTCCAGCACCCCCAGGTTGTTCAGCGCATTGGCCTGTCCCACCAGGTCGCCGGTCCGGCGATAGGCAACCATGCTCTGCTCCACATAGTAGCGGGCCATGGGCATATCGCCGCGCGCCCAGGCAACGCCGCCGAGCCGGTTGAGAATGCGCGCCTGCTGATCGCTGCTTCCCACGCTCTCGGCGCGGATCAGGGCTTGCGCCAAATAGTCTTGCGCCTGCGCCAGATCGCCCTGCCGCCAGTAGGTCCAGCCGAGGTCGCTGCGCACGCAGGCGTCCTCGAGCCGCGCCGCGGCGGACGGCGGCGCGGCGGCAATGCCCGCCGCGGCCTGATTCAGCCAGTCCAGGGCGGTGGGCAATTGGCCCTGGTTTTCGTAAGTGCTGCCGATCTTGCGTTGCAGCCGGGCCTGCTGCTGTGCGCGCTCCGGCAGGGCACTCTGCGCCAGCAACGCGAGCAGGGTGCTGTAGTGGTCCCGCGCCTGCGCGTAGTCGCCGGTCAGCGCCAGCACATCGCCCCAGTTCTCGTAGAGCAGCAGGGCCGACGGCAGGTCGGCGGGGACCAGGGCGCGATCCCGCCAGGGAGCGCATACTGCCGCCTGAGCGTAGAGCGCGTGGGCCTCCGCGTGGGCGTAGCGGGCCTGGGCCTGCTGCGCGGCGGCCAGATAATGCGGCAGCGCCTGGTCGGGCTGCCCGGCGTGCTGGTAATGCTGGGCCAGCAGTGCATGCTGATCGTCGAGATCGGCGGCGGGGGCCTCCGCGATGACCGCTGCAACCTGCCCGTGCAGGTCGCGCCGTTGGGTGGCCCGCATGCCGTCGTAGACCGCGTCGCGGATCATGGTGTGTCTGAACTGGTAACTGGGCGGGCCACCCGGTTCCTCGCGCACCAGCACCGCGGCGCCGACCAGGCTATCAAGCCGGGCGGCGAGAGCCGGCTCCGCGCCCAGCGCCCGCGCTAGCAGGGGGGCCGTGAAACCCTGCCCTGCTACCGCGGCCATCTGGGCTACAGCGCGCGTCGCGGCGTCCATGCGGTCGAGCCGCGCAGCGATCAGCGCTTCCACCTGGCCGGGCAAGGCCGCCCGGTCAAGCGGGCGGATGCACATCCAGTCGCCCGTCCGGTCGCGCTGTAAGGTGCCCGATTCACGCAGATAGCGCACCGATTCTTCGAGGAAGAAGGGAGTGCGCGCACCGTAATCGATCAGGGCGGCCAGTTCGGCGGGCGGTTCGCCTTGCAGTAGCGCGCCCAGCAGCGCCGCGCTCGCGGGCCGGGGCAGGGGGGCCAGGGCCATGGTCGTGCAGTGACTCAGCGTGGTCCACGGCTCAGCGGGCACTGTACCGAGCCGGTAGACGAGCAGCAGCAAGATGGGGCTATCGGCTAGTTCCGCCGCCAACCGGGCGATCAGCGTATGGCTCGACGGGTCGATCCATTGCAGGTCGTCGAGGACGACTACGAGCGGTTGCCGCTGGGCGGCGGCCCGGCAGAGGCCGATGACCAGATCGTGTAGGCGGTCACGCCGTTGTGCCCCGGTCAGGGCGCCGGTGAGCCGCGTATCGCGTAGAGGCAGGCTGAGCAGCGTGCCCAGCAGGGGCGCGAAGCGCTCCCAGCCTGGCAGCAGGTCGCCCACTTGCCGGCGCAACGCCATGGCCTGCGTCCGGCGCGAGCTATGCGGCGTGAGGCGCAGCACCTGGCGCAATAGCCGGCCCATCGGCGCGTAGGGCATCGTCTGTTCGTCGCTGCGGCAGAGGTCGGTCGCAATCTGGACGCCGGACAGCGTGCCCCGGATCTCGCGCAGCACTTCGCCGGTCAGC
>JAICKM010000565.1 GCA_025927935.1 Chloroflexia bacterium
AGCCTGGAGTACGGCAGCCGGCTGCAGCCCGCGGTCGCGATCGTCGACGCCGGGACGGCCCGGTTCGACGGGCTGGCGCTCACGCGGGGCCTATGCCAACAGACGCCCGCGGCGCGGGTTGTCGTCGTGAGCGTCTATGCGACCTTGCGCGCCCCGGCGTTCGCTGCCGGGGCCTGCCGGTTTCTGCTGAAGGATTGCAGCCGAGCCGAGCTTGTGGCGGCCATCCGGTGGGCGGCGCGCGGGCAATGCCAGCCGGCCAGAGACGGCCTTGATGGGTCGCGCGGAGCTAATTGATATGCCCTGGTGGCGTACGGCGGCCCGCGCAGCCCGGCACCGCGATACGACGCGGCCGCGGCTGACACCCCCCGAGTTGGCCCGGCTGGCGGCCCTGGGGATCCGCCCCCTCGACCTGGCGGCGCGGCTACGGCTCGTCTTACCCGTCGGGTGTGCCCATAACTTCACCCAGACGCGGGTCATCCTCGACACGGGACACGCCCGCGACCAGGTTGACGCCGCGATCCAGGCGTTGATCGCGCAGGGGGCGCATTGCGATTGCGAGGTCTTTCAGGCGCTGGGCGAATCGCCGCGCGGCGTACTTTGGCACCACGTGTAATCTCTAGTAGCTTATTATTTGCAGGAGGAAATTTCCAATGGCACGTACACATCAGGTTTTGGCCGAGGACGTCATGCAAGATCATCCGATCGAGATCCAACTCTTTAACAATACTGGCCCGATCACGTGGCTGTGGTTGGTGATCCGCGTGTACCTTGGCTGGCAATGGGTCAGCGCCGGTATGGAGAAATTCCAGAACGCCAAGTGGATGGATGGCACCCAACTCGCCGGCTTCTGGCAGGGCGCGATCAAGAACGCAAGCAGCGCGCACCCCAGCGTCGGCTTTGACTGGTACGCTAATATCTTGCAGACGCTAGCCAACGCCCAGGCGCAGACCTGGTTCGCTCCCCTGGTCGCGACCGGTGAACTCCTGGCGGGGGTTTGCTTGATCTTGGGCCTGTTCACGGGCGCCGCGGCGCTTGTCGCCGCCTTCATGAACTTCAACTTCATGCTGGCCGGCAGCGCGGGCGTCAACCCGCTGTACTTCCTGCTCGCCATCGTGTTGCTGATGGCGTGGAAGAATGCCGGCTGGTGGGGGCTTGATCGTTTCGTGTTGCCGGCACTAGGCACCCCGTGGCACCGCGGCCGGATCTTCCAGCCGGCGCCAAAGGTGGCGAGTATCACTCCGGAAGCCTAACGATTGCCCGCGCCCCGGCGGCGGCAAGCGGATAATGATCTAAAGCAATTCGTAAGGAGGAAAATCATGAACATCTGGAACCGGTTCACCGCCCGCTCCCGCCCCCAACTCGATACACTCGGCTTCGCCGCCGGTGCGACACCCTCAGCGGACGAGTGGCTCGCCGCTTTCACGGGCAACTTCATGGGCCAGCCGAACGCCGCGCACTCGACCCTCGCGCTCATGTCCGGCGTCCGCTTCTACACCCCCGCGTTCGTGGCCCAGATTGCCGCGCTCCCGCCCATCACCGCCCGCCAACCCGCCATCACGGGCAACATTCCCCGCGCGATCTACGCGGCCACCGGACCCATTATCACCAATGTCTATCAGAATCTGATTAGCCGCCACGCTGACCGCGCGGCAATTGAGGCGGCGTTTGCGCGGGCGACACCGGCACTGGTCGACCGTTACAACCTCACTACCTATACCCCAAAGGTACGCCGCCCTGTCACCGCGTGGTTGCGCATGGAAGTAGCGCACGATAGCGAGCAGAGCAATATTACCTGAGAAGGATGACGCTATCTATACTACAGCACACCGCGTGGCGACCGCCCCAGCCCAGCTTCCTGACGGGGTCACACAACCTGTACGGGACCGCCACCACCGGGCGGCGGTCCCGTACAGGTGAATTGAAGGAGGCGCAATGAACAACCTGCAGCAGCGAATCGCCGTCGTGATTTTGCGATGGCCGTGGAACCCCGGCCAGGTGCCACACGGGTGGGACATCCAGGGCCAGTTGCGGAGGCAAGGTCGGGAAGTGGCCTTGCCCGCGATCGTCGCGGCGCTGGAAGCCCTGGCCCAACAGCAAGCCATCCGCATCAGTGCCAAGACCTCGGTCGGCAACCTGATGATCCTCGAGGCCTTCCCGGCCCGCCTGCAGGAAATCGTTACCTGAGGCGACATACGAAGCCAGGCACCGGACGGGCGGCGCTGCTTCGTCGGCAGCTGCCGTCCGCCGCGCCCACTCCCGGCAACCGCACCAGCTACACATAAGTACCAGCAGGAGGAATCCAGCAGATGACACCCGAAGGAAACAAGGCCATCGTCCAGCGGTGGGTAACCGAAATATTCGACCGGGGCAACCTGGTTGGGCTGGAGCGCTATGTCGGCAGCACCAGCCTGGATCATGCCGTGCTGCCGGGCATGGCTGCCGATCGCGAAGGGACCCGGCAGCTCCTGCGCGTGTACCGCCAGGCCTTTCCCGACATGCGGGTCCACGTAGATGACATGATCGCTGAGGGCGACCAGGTGGTAAGGCGTCTCACGATGACCGGTCTGCATCAGTTGGGCGCGATTCCCCCATCCCTGGCCGGCCAGACGGAGAGCGACACCGCGATCCCATCCCCCGCCGCTGCTGGTTTAGCACACTAATCCCCCACCGGGTAGTTGGGTCTACCCCGACCCTGGGCCGCGCCGCGGGTATTTTCCTGACGGCGGACTGGAGAAATCACCGGGGCGCGGCGCGCCGGCAAATGCGATAATTAAGAAGCCAGAGGATGCTGGAAGATCCCTATGGATCACCGGCTGCCACGCTACCCTCGGTGTTGCTGGTAGGGCGGTCCGGTCCGCCGAGCCGCCTGCCCGGCATCTCTCGATCATACGCCACCCCTAAGGAGGGCGATCATGAATACCTGGGAACGATTTACCGGCCTCTTCGGCACCAAACGGGATATGCTCGGCTTCACTGCCGCAGCCACGCCCACGGCTGAGGAATGGCTCGACGCCTTCACGACGAACTTTATGCAGTACCCCAATGCCGAGCACGGCGCCCAGGCCCTCATGTCGGGCGTCCGCTTCTACACCCCCGCGTTCGCGGTTCAGCTCGCCGCGCTCCCACCCGTCGCCGCGCACCAACCCGCCATCACGGGCACCATCCCCCGTGCGATCTATACAACTACCGGCCCGCTTATCACAGGTATCTATGAGAATCTGATTAGCCGCCACGCTGGGCAGGCGGAAATGCAAACCGCCTGCGCCGGGGCGGCAGCGCAGTTGGTCAAGGAATACCAGCAGGACTCCTATAGCACGAACGGGGTCAAATACTAGATAGGTAGCCTTACGTTCTTTACACTCGGGCACGCTTAATCAGGCGGCGTTTGTATCCCAACCTTACGCCTACGTAAGTAGAACCATAAGGACGGAGATCGCTAGAGAAAGAATCACGGAGGAGCAGCATGAAGTTCTCAGAATTAAAGGGCCGCGCGGTTGTGCGTCTCGAAGAGGCCCAGAGAATAGGCGAGGTCGAGGATCTCATGGTAGAACCCGTCAGCCGGCACATCGTGAGCCTGAAAGTCCGGACCGGCCTCTTCAGCGCCGCCGAGCTCGTGCCCGCCGCCGAGGTCAAGAATGTGGGCGCGGACGCCGTGACGATCGCGCCAACCGCCGAACCCGCCCCGCAGAGCGCCGCCGGTGCCCCGCCGCTCATCGCGCTCACCACCGTTCTCGGCAACAAGGTCGTGACCGATGCCGGGACGCTGGTGGGCGAGCTCCAGGATGTCCTACTCGACTGGGCCAACCTGACGATCACCGGCTACGAAGTACGAGAAGGCGGCGTGTTTGCGAAAACGCAGGAATTTACCGCCACGCCGGACCTGCGTTTTGGCGAGAAGATCATTACCATGCCGGCGCAACTGCTCAGCCAACCCGCCTAACTCGCATGGGCAGGGGGTTACCACTCTACCGCCCCAGCAATCCGTAGGGAACACAAAGGAAGCAACCGGCATGAGCGACAAATGGACGAAAGCAGGGGCCCTGGCCGCCCTGCAAGCCGGCCGCAGCCAGTGGGAAGCCGTGCTCGCCCAGGTCGGCGCTGCGTGGATGACCGAGCCGCTGCAGGCCGGGGAGTGGGCGATTAAAGATATCATCGCCCATATCACCTGGTACGAACAGCAGACGGCCCTCGTGTTGCAACCGCACGCCGGGCCAGGGCCGGACCGCAATTGGCTGTGGGCGTTCACGGCGGAGAAACGCAACATGATCCTCTTCACCGCACACCGCGACCTTCTGCTGCCGGACGTGTGCGCCGAGGCCCACGAGGCGTATGGGCAACTGGTGGCCGCGGTGCAAGCCCTCACGGTGGCGAATCTCCGCGATCCGCAGCGCTTTCCCGATATGCCCCACGGGTGACAGCCCTGGCAGTTCATCGCCCGCCACTCCTACGAACACTATCAAGAGCATCTACCCGGCATTCGGGCCTGGCTGGCTACGCGCGATACCACCTGACTCAGGTCGCCGGCGCGAGCGCTGCGCCGCCCGCGCCCACACGCCCCCGTCCGGATAGCGGCGGACGCGGGCACTGCAGCGACATCGACCTGTGGGAATGTATACGGGAATCCCCGCTCCCAGTCCGCACCCTGGGCATTTTCTTGTCGTCCGACTAGGAAAATCTCCGGCGCAACGCGGGCGTGGATGAAGGGATATCGCATGTGGCGTATCCAACGACACGATTTCAGATTGTTTGCGCGCCGCACCCGAACCTGGCCATTCAAGCCGGGGCCAGCGGGGGCCAGGACATCA
>JAICKM010000226.1 GCA_025927935.1 Chloroflexia bacterium
ACGGATGCCGGGGTGGAGAGGGTATTCCGGAACCCGGTATTTTTGGCTATAATGAGATTGGTGGTGCGTGGCGCTCGGCGTCCGAACGGGCGGCGGGGTGCCAAGGGGGGGTGGCGCGATGGCGAAGTTGCCGCAAGCGGACTTCAACTCCAACGACCGTGCCCATTTCGCGTTTCTGGATGACGACGGCGAGGCGGGCGGCGCGACCGCACCGCCGGTGGCCCTGTTCGCGCCCCCGGTGCGGGGGGCCGGCCCGCTTACCTCGCGGCCCATCCCGGTGAACCCGGAGAACGGCTGGCAAGCCCTCGACGCCGATTACCGCATCCTGCCGGAGCCGCCCACGGCGCTGCCGCTGACCGAGTTATTGCGCCGGAACGCGGCGCCGGGGGCCGTGTACCAGCGCGCCCGGCTGGAGCCGCCCGCGCTCCTTGGCTGGGTGATCCTCTCCTGTTAGTGGCTGGGCGCTGTGCCCTGGCTCAGCCTCGGGCTGGCGATGATCGTCTTCTCCCTGTTCATGCGCCGCACCTTCGCCCTGTGCGGCATGGAGGGCCATGCGGCAATCTACCGGGCGCCGGGCTTCGGGCAGATGCTGCTGGGCGTGGTCGCCATGACCGGGCCGGGGCCGTTCGCGCCCCTACTCGGTATGTACGTCGCCGGTGTGCTGCTGGCGTGGGTCTTCGTCGAGGGCCGCTATATGTACCGCGTCGAACGGCAGAACCTCCAGCAGCAGCCCGCGCCGCTGCTGTTCTGAACCGCGCCGCCAATCACCGCAGGCGCTCCGCGCGTAGCCCTAACGGTTCAACTCCCGCACCAGCGCGCGGAACCAGGCGTGCGCCATCGCGGGCTGGCGGCTCAACTCCCGCGCGAACCGTGCCCGGTGGGCGCGCGCCCGCCCGGCATCAAAGAGCGCCACCGCCCGGCCTAGCGCCATCAGCGTAGGCGTGTCGTAGCGCGGTAGCGTGATCGTCGGGTCGGCCCAGCGCCAGGGCGGGAACGACTGCGTGAGCTTGGTCTGCGCGCCGGCCAGGTAATAAAAGAAGCCGCCGGGGATCGCGACATTCTTGATCGCCCCTGGCTCCAGCCGGGCCACCCAATCGGCGTGCTGCTGCCAGCGCCAGGTTTTCGGGCTGGTCTTGGCCTGCGGCGTCAGGCCCACGATGCGCAGCTTGCGCCGGACGGCGTCCCAATCGCCGCCCAGTTCCCGGCACCACTGGTACAAGAACCCGATCAGCTGCTCCAGCGTCCCGCCGGAGGCCACGACATCCACGAAGGCCACCGGCCGTTCGCGCCGGACCAGGCCGGGCGGATCCAGCGCCAGGTGCCCCAGGTAGCGTCTGAACTCGTGGACTGCCGCCGGATCGCTTTGCGCGATCCCGGTGAGGCTGTAGCCGCGCGCCGAGAAATGCAACAGATGGGGGCGCCCGGCCCAGGGGGTGCCGAACAGGAGGCCGCTGAGGTAGTCAAACAGGCTTTCGGGCGAGCGCCCCACAAAGTAGAGGTCCGCGTCGCCCGCGAAGGCCAGGGCGCGCGCTCCGCTACGCACCAGTTCGCGCATGAACCAGGCGTACTGCGCGCTCCCCGTGCGCGGGCTGTCGTTCCACGGCGAGCCGGTTAGCTCCTGCTCTATCCAGGCATAAGGGTCCGCGACCGGCCCGTCGAGGAGCCGGCCCAACTGGCTGCGCTTCGTGATGTCCCAGCGGAAGGGGTAGATCGGTTGCATATATGAACCTGTGGCTCGCAATCTCCAGTACTACGCTTGCAGGGTTGTCCGTCTGAAGGACAACCCGCGTAAGGCTAGCGCGCGGTGCCGTATTCCCTATATTGTCGCAGAATATGGCCGCGCCCGGTTCCGTCCAAAGTCTCATTGACAGATCGCGCGATTGTTGTATGATTGTGTTAAAGATATGCGACAACTTGCGCCGGGAGAGCGACAAGAGAGGGGTCGATATGAAGCGCTCTAGCTATTGGCTGCTGCTGGGCCTGCTGGCCCTGGTATTGACCGCTTGTGGGGATCCGGCGCCCACACCCGTGCCGGCCCCGGCCACCCCGCCCGCAGCCACGCCCACGCCAGCGGAGGCGGCGGCAACTGCGGCCCCGAGCGCGACCGACCGGGTCCCCGCCGCCACCCAATTCGTCGCCGACCTGCACGCCGGGAAGTTCGACGCAGCCGAAAGTATCTTCGACTCTACGATGAAGACCCAGATGCCCGCCGATAAGCTGCGCGATACCTGGGCCACCCTGGAGTTGCAGGCGGGCGCTTTCCAGCAAGTGCTGAGCACACGCACGGCGCGCGTCCAGGAGTACGACGTCGTCTTCGTCACCGCCGCTTTCGAGAAGCAGCCCATCGACATCCGGGTCGTCTTCAACGATCAGGGGCAGGTCAGCGGGCTGTTCTTCGCTCCGGCGGCCACCGGCAGCCCGACCGTCCCCGCGCCGGCGGGCACGCCGGGCGCGTATACCAATCCGGACAGCTTCACCGACACCGCGATCGAAGTTCATAGTGGCGACTGGGTCTTGCCCGGCACGCTGAGCATGCCGAAGGGCGCCGGGCCGTTCCCCGGCGTGGTCCTCATCGCCGGGTCCGGGCCGGAGGACCAGGATGAGACGATTGGACCGAACAAGCCGTTCCGCGATCTCGCCGGAGGGCTGGCCTCGGCGGGCATCGCCGTGTTGCGCTATGACAAGCGCACCCACGCCGACCCGCAACGCGCCGCGCTGATCCCCAATATCACCGTCAAGGAAGAAGTGACCGACGACGCGCTGACCGCCCTGGCGTTGCTGCGGCAGACGCCCGGCGTGGACGCCAAGCGCGTGTTCCTGCTGGGGCACAGCCTGGGCGGCATGCTGGCCCCGCGCATCGCCCAGGCCGATCCACAGATCGCCGGGTTGGTCATCCTGGCCGGGCCGACCCAACCCTTCGAGGACGCCATTCTGGAGCAATACACCTACATCGCGTCGCTGGGCGGCGCGAACGGCCAGGCCGCCCAGCGGGAGCTAGCGCAGATCAAGGAGCAGGTGGCCCGCGTGAAGGACCCCAACCTGTCGGCCGATACCCCGGCCAGCGATCTGCCGCTGGGCGTCCCCGCGTCGTACTGGCTCGACCTGCGCGACTACCACCCCGCGCAGGTCGCCAAAACCCTGCCCCAGCCGATGCTCATCCTGCGCGGCAGTGCCGATTACCAGGTCACGGCCCAGGATATGCAGGGCTGGCAAGACGCCCTGAGCGGGCGTGACAACGTCACGCTGAAAACCTATCCCGGCCTCTACCATCTGTTCATGCCCAGCCAGGCGGCGGCGGGCACCGGCACGCCCGCCGACTATGAGGTGGCGGGACATGTCGCGCCTGAAGTGGTGGGTGACGTGGCGGCCTGGATCAACGCACATTAATCGCGCCCGCCGGCTCCGGTGCTCCGCCATCGGTAGGGGCCGGTTGCAACTGGCCCGGCAAGCGTCGCTGTAGGGGCCGGTTGCAACCCAGCCCCGCGCCTCCATCCAGCGCTAGAAAGAGGACCATATGAAACTGCGTACCCACTTGATGCTGCTGGCCCTGGCGACCCTGGCCGCCCAGACCTCGCCCGGCGCCGCCGGCACCCCGCCTGCGCCGCCGGAGCGCGCCCCGGAAACGGAGGCCCACAATATTGCCACCGCCACGCGCTTTGTCGACGCGCTGGGCGCGGACCAGTTCGAGTTTGCCGCCGGGCAATTCGCTCCGGCGGTGCAGGCGCAACTCCCGGCCGAGCAGCTGCGGGCCGTCTGGCAGGGCTTCCTCGACCAGTACGGCGCCTACGCGCAGCAGGTCGCGGCGGTCGCCCAGAAGGTTCGCGGCTTCGACGCCGTGGTCGTTACCTGCGAGTTCGCGCACGGCGCGCTCGACCTGACCGTTGTGTTCGACGGTGCGGGGCAGATTGCCGGGATCTTCGCCGCGCCCGCCGCGGGGAGCGTCTCGGCCGAGAGCGCGCCCCCGCCCTACGTGCAGCCGGACCGCTTCGCCGAAAGGGCGGTCGAGGTCCACAGCGGCGACTGGGTCTTGCCGGGCACGGTGAGCATGCCGCAGGGGGCGGGGCCGGTCTCTGCGGTGGTGCTGGTGCATGGCTCCGGCCCGCAGGACCAGGACGAGACCATCGGCCCGAACAAGCCGTTCCGCGACCTGGCCTGGGGGCTGGCCTCGGCGGGCATCGCCGTGCTGCGCTACGACAAGCGCACTTACGCCGCCCCGCAGCGCGCCAGGGAGATCCAGCATATCACCGCCAAGGAGGAAGTGATCGACGACGCGGTGGCCGCGCTGGCCCTGCTGCGACAAACGCCGGGCGTGGACCCGCGACGAGTCTTCCTGCTGGGGCACAGCCTGGGCGGCATGCTGGCCCCGCGCATCGCCCAGGCCGATCCGCAGGTGGCCGGGGTGATCATCCTCGCCGGGCTTACGCAACCACTGGAGGACACAATCCTCGATCAATATACCTATATCGCCTCGCTGGGCGGGCCGAACGGGCACGCCGCGCAGCAGCAGTTAGACCAGATCCAGCAACAGGTTGCGCGTGCCAAGGATCCGGCCCTCACGCCGGATACCCCCGCCTCGGAACTGCCGCTGGGCATCTCCGCCTCGTACTTGCTCGATCTGCGCGCCAACATGCCCACCGCCATCGCCAAAACGCTGCCCCAGCCGATGCTCATTCTGCGCGGCGGCACCGACTACCAGGTCACGGCCAAAGACACGCAAGGCTGGCAAGACGCCCTGCGCGGCCGTGACGACGTGACCTTCAAGACCTATCCGGGCCTCTACCACCTGTTCATGCCCAGCCAGGCCCCCGCCCACAGCACCCCCGCCGACTACATGATCCCCGGCCACGTCGCCCCCGACGTCGTGGACGACATCGCCACCTGGATCAAGGGGCACTGATGCGTTATTCACCGCCGACCCGCGGAGGGAGTGCTACGGGCAGGTCGGCTTGTTGTCGGCGATGTTGTACTGGGTGCGCTCGTCGGCGGTGAAGTCGCGGGGTAAGGCGGCGCAGAGCCGGCGCATCGTGTCGTGGTAGTCGGTGTACCAGAGCCGGGCGGTTCGGTCGGCGCTGCCGGTGAGCACCTGCTTGCCGTCAGGCGAGAAGGCCGCGCTGGTGACGGCGGCGGTGTGCCCGGCCAGGAGGCGCACCTCCTGGCCCGTCGCCACGTCCCAGAGCCGGGCGGTCCCATCGTTAACGGCGGCCAGCGCCAGCGTCCCGTCCGGCGAGAAGGCGACGGCGGTGACCGAGGCCAGATGGGTTGCCAGGCGGTGGATCTCCTTGTGCGTGGCGGTATCCCACAGGCGGACCGTGCCGTCCGCCGTACCGGTCAGCAAGTGTTTCTGGTCGGGCGAAAAGGCCATCGCGCTGAGCACACTAGAGTGTCCGAAAATCGCCCCGGTACTCAGATTACCAAAGTCCGGCAACGCACGATACGTCCGGGCGTCCCAGACCTTGACCGTTGTGCCGCCCACAGCGCGGATGGTGCGACCGTCCGGCGAAAAGTCCGCACTCGCGGCTCCGAAGTAAAATGGGAACAACTGGCGCCCGCTGCGCGCATCCCATAAGCGGACATAGGCATCATCGCCGCTCGTCACGATCTGGGTGCCGTCCGGCGAGAAAGCGACGCTATGCACCACATCGGTGTGGCCGGTGAAGGTTCGTAGCGGCTTGCCGGTGGCCCTGTCCCATAGGCGGACCGTGGTGTCGGCGCTGCCGGTGAGCACTTGGGCGTCGTCAGGCGAGAAGGCGAGCGCGGTCACAGTGCCGGTGTGGCCCGACAAGCGCCCTACCCCCCCGCCCGTGCCGGCGTCCCAGAGCCGCGCGGTGTAGTCGCCGCTCCCCGTCACGACCCACTGGCCGTTGTGCGAGACGGCGACCGCGACCACCGGCGCGGTATGGCCGACGAATTGGGGCAGTCCCGGCTGCTCCTGCGCGGCCCAGAGCCGCGCGGTGTTGTCCGCGCTGCCGGTCAGCACCCACTGGTCGTCGGAGGAAACGGTGACCGCAAGCACGGCTGCGGTATGGCCGGCGAAGCGCCGCAACTCCTGCCCTGTCCGCAGATCCCAGAGCCGGGCTGTCTTGTCGTCGCTCCCGGTGAGCGCACTGCGTCCGTCGGGCGTGAAGGCGACTCCTTCCACGGCCGACGTGTGGCCCGTGAGTCGCTCCAATTCCAGACCGGTCGTCGCATCCCAGAGCCGGGCCGTGGCGTCGTTGCTGCCGGTCAGGATCGTCTTGCCGTCGGGCGCGAAGGCGGCGCCGTTGACCTTGTCGGTGTGGCCGGTAAAGCGCCTTATCTCGTGCCCGGTTGCCACGTCCCAGAGCCGGGCCGTGGTGTCGTCGCTGGCCGTGAGGACAAGTTTTCCATCCGGGGAGAAGGCGACATGGTTGACCGCGCCGGTATGGCCGGTAAAGGTTTGCACGGTCTGGCCCGATTGGAGGTCCCAGAGCCGAGCCGTCTTGTCGGCGCTGCCGGTCAGCCCGTACTTGCCGTCAGGGGAGAAGGCCACGCTCGTCACGGGGCCGCCATGCCCCTCGAATGTGCGAATCCTCTGGCCTGTCCGGATCTCCCAGAGGCCCGCTATGTTCATCGTGCCGCCGAGCAACACGAAGCGGCCATCCGGCGAAAAGGCCGCGGCCAGTAGCCTATTGAGCTGGCCGCCTGCTGATAAGTTGCCGATGCTCTCGCTGGACTGGATATTCCAGAGTCGCGCGGAGCCGTCGTCGCTCGCGGTGAGCAGGGTCTTACCATCTGGCGCAAACGCGACGGAGTGGATGATGTTGTCATGCCCCGTAAAGATCCGCCGGGTCTGCGGCAAGCGGGCCACGGCGGCCAGCACGGCATCGCCCTGCGGGGAGTACTGGGTTTGCATCGAGCGCAGCGCGAGCAGGGCCACCAGGTCGCTGGGATCCCCGGTCTGCAGCAGCCGGTTGGCTTCGCCGGCCAGCCGCAACGCCTCGGACCGCGTGAGGTTAGCTTCGGCGAGTCGGCGCTGGCTATCCGCGGCGTCCTGGTTCGCCACCGCCGTGGCCGCGCTGTGCTGCGCGGCGGCAGCGTTCTGCTGGGCTTGCTCACGCTGGGCGCTCGCTTCGGCCTGCTGGCTGAACGCGAATACCGTCAGGACAGCGGCCACCAGCAGGAAGACGGCGAGGCCCTCCACCAGCAACCGCAGCCGGTTGGCGGCGCTGCGCAGCGCGGTGGCCGTGCGGCGGGCGGCGGTGAGTTCCTGTTCCTGGCGGGCGCGCTCGGCGGCGGCCTGCCGCTCGCGTTCGGCCACGCTGCGCGCCAGGTAGGTCTGCTCCTCCGCCGTCAGCGCCAGGTTGCCCCAGCCGGCCAGCGCCTCGAATTGGGCCAGCCGCGCGCCTGCCGCCAGGTAGCTGGCATCCTGCCCGGCGCGCGCCCACTCGGCTGCCGCCGCGCCCAGTTGACGTTGCAGGCGCAGGTCGTTGCGGCTGGCGTCCAGCCACTCGCGCAGCTGGTCCCAGGCGCGCAGCAGCGCCTCGTGCGCTACCTCCACCGTCGCGCCTCCGGTCGCCGGGTCGCGGTCCAGGGTGAGCAGCCGGTAGCGGGCGAAGCGTTCGATTACCCGGTTCATCAAGCCCGGCTCGTGGCTCAGCGAGGCGACTTCAGCCAGCCGCACCCGGCGCCGGGTGTCCTCAGCGCCTTCGCCCAGCGTGATCAGCCGCAGGAAAAGCTGCCGCGCCGCCTCCTGCTCCGCCGAGGCCAGCGCGGTGTAGATTTCCTCGGCCCGGCGGCCCAGCGCGCCCTGCACGCCTCCGTTCGCCCGGTAGGCGCCCAGCCCGAGAGCCGGCCCGTCGGCCCGCTCGCACAGTTCGGTCAAGGCATATTGCAGCAGGGGCAGTACGCCCGGTTGCGTGCCCACGTCCGCGACGATGGCCGTCACCAGTTCCGGCTCCACGTCGATGCCCACTCGTGCCGCCGGGCGCACAATGGCCCGCTCCAGGTCCTCCACCGGCAGGGGCGGCACCAGTTCGGTCCGCGTGCCCAACAACTCGGCCATGGGCGGATAGAGCAGCGGGCGGTCGTAGAAATCGGCGCGCAAGGTGATGACGACGCGCAGGCGGCTGCTCGGGTCGGCCACCGCCACGTAGAGGCTGTCGAGGAAGTGGACCCGCGCCGCCTCGTCTTCAAGCAGCGTGAAGACCTCCTCGAACTGGTCGATCACCAGCAGCAACTCGACGGCGGGGTCCTGCGGCAGCACCCGCTTGACCGCGCGCAGCAGCCCGCGCTCGTCGGCCCGCAACTGGTCGAGCAGCGTCGTGGGCGGGTTGACGGCCACGCGCAGCAGCACCGCTTCCAGTTCTTCCAGCGGGTGCGCGCCGGGGATCATCTCCACAATGGTCCAGCGGGCCGAGCCGGGCACAGCGCCCGCGCGCAGGGCGGGCAGCAGCCCCGCGCGGACGACGCTCGATTTGCCGCTGCCCGACGGCCCGACCACGGCCAGGAAGCGGGCCAGTTCGGCGGTCTCGGCCAGCCGGGCCAGCAGATGGGCGGTCAACGTCTCGCGGCCAAAGAAGTCAGGCGCGTCGGCTTCCTGGAAAGCGCGCAGGCCCTTGTAGGGGTTGGGACGTTGGCCGTTGTGGCCGTTGGTGGGCGGCGCGGGGGCGACGACGGCGGTAGCCGGGGCGGGGGCCGGCAAGGAACCACGCGCGCCAATGGCGACACGGGCGAGTCCGGCGGGTGATACGCTCGGAGTCGCGGCGAGCAGGACGCCCGGCGGGCTACTGCCGCGCGCCCATTCGACAAACGCGCGGCGCTCGTCGGCGGTCAGGTTAAGCTGGCCGGCCAGGAGTTCCGCCAGTTGCTTCGAGGGACGGATGCCGTTGGCCTCGACCTTGCGGATCGTCTCGCCCGCGCAACCGGCACGCTCGGCCAGCGCGTCCTGGGTGAGGTCGAGTGCCCGGCGCCGGGCCTTGAGCCATTGCCCAAACGTGGGGTTTGCGTCCATGTCTGCGCTCCGCTGTCTGCTACTGCCGCTGCCTGGTTCGCTTTGCCCCATCCTCAGTATAGCATACTTCTCGGCCATTGCTATCTCCTCGTGTCCGGCTAGGGGTTGCCCGCGCAGTACTCGCTGGTAGTCTGTGCGATTTGCCGGCTTGCCGCATAGCGCGGGTCATAGAACTGGCGATACTTATTTGTTGTCGCGGCCGTCTGCTGGGTGGCGCTGTAGCGCGGGTCGTAGAACTGCCGGTACTCGCCGGTTGCTTGTGCGATGGGGTTGGTCGCATCGCACGGTCCCGCGGCACTCACGGAGGGCAGGGCGA